>JBFHXQ010000074.1:0-10414 GCA_041598895.1 Woeseiaceae bacterium
ATCTGACGTTGCGATCAACGGGCGCGGTTTCCTGCAGATACTGAAGCCCGATGGGGAGCTGGCATACACGCGTGACGGCGCACTGCAGCTCAACGATCAGGGCGAACTCGTGACGTCGAGTGGTTACATCGTACAGCCGGGCATCTCGATTCCCGATGGTGCACAGAGCATTACGATTGGTTCGGACGGCATTGTGTCAGTCAAGTTTGCCGGCCAGGCAACACCGTCGCAGGTCGGCGTGCTCGAGACAGCCGATTTCATCAATCCCGTCGGTCTGCAGGCTGTCGGCGAAAACCTGTATGTCGAGACAGCATCGAGTGGGCCGGCACAATCCGGTACGCCGGGCCTGAACGGCCTTGGCACGATCGTCCAGGGCGCACTCGAAGGTTCGAACGTCAACGTGGTTGCGGAACTCGTGAACATGATCGAGACGCAGCGAGCGTACGAGATGAATTCGAAAGCCATTTCGACAAACGATCAAATGATGCAATACATCAACAACAACCTGTGACGGATAGACGGATGATCGCAATAAGCTCAACGCGCCGTGTGCCTTTAGTGCTCGGCATCGCTGTCCTGCTGCCGGCGTGCAGCGCCATGCCCTTCCACGAAGAATCCTACGAGCCGCCACGCCCAACGGAACACGTCTACACGCCGCCGACGAGCGGCGCAATTTATCGCTCGGGAACGGACGTGCGCCTGTTCGAGGACCTAACGGCAAATCGCGTCGGCGATATTCTGACCGTGCGCCTGGTCGAGCAGACAAATGCCAGCAAGAATGCGCAGACCTCGACGTCGAAAACGACGGAAACGACGCTGCAGAATCCCACGGTGTTCGGACGAGCCCTGACAAAAGACGGAACGCCGCTTTTCGACGCATCATTGAACGGGGAGCAGGGCTTCGACGGTTCCGGATCGAGCAGTCAGAGCAACAGCCTGATCGGCGATATTACGGTGACGGTCGTCGACCGGCTGCCGAATGGAAACCTCGTTATACGCGGTGAAAAGTGGGTCACGCTAAACCAGGGTCGGGAATTCATACGGCTATCCGGCATTATTCGACCGACGGACATCGAGCCGGATAACTCGCTCGTATCGACGCGCATAGCCGACGCGCAGATTGCCTATAGCAGCAAGGGCGTTATCGCCGCGGCAAACCGCATGGGGCTGATTTCCCGCTTTTTCCACTCAATATTGCACCCCTACTGAGGATTGGTCCGTCATGCGTCGACACACCCGCAAATTGAGCACGGTTTTTCATCGCAGCGCCGCGTTGCTCTTGCTTTATAGCCTGGCCAATCAGCCGGCGCTGGGGGAGCGGGTCAAGGACCTGGCAAGCGTCGCCGGTGTCCGCAACAATCAGCTAGCAGGCTACGGAATTGTTGTCGGCCTGAACGGCACGGGCGATCAGACGACGCAAACGCCATTTACGGTGCAAAGTATTGTCAACATGCTGACGCAGTTCGGAATTACGATACCGGCCGGCGTCAGCCTGCAGCTAAAAAACGTTGCCGCCGTGACGATACACGCCGAGCTGCCGCCGTTCTCCAAACCCGGGCAGACGATTGATGTGACGGTCGCTTCAATCGGCAATGCGAAGAGCCTTCGCGGCGGTAGCCTGCTGATGGCGCCGCTCCGCGGCGCGGACGGAAACGTGTACGCGATTGCCCAGGGAAACCTGGTCGTCGGCGGCTTCGGCGCATCCGGCGATGACGGCTCCAGCGTCACGGTAAATATACCCAGCGCAGGACGCATCCCGAACGGCGCTACCGTGGAGCGGGTCGTGTCCAGTGAGTTTCTGACCCGTGATTCGATCGTTCTCAATCTGCACGTGCCGGATTTCACGACCTCGAACCGGCTCGCCAGTCAGATCAACACGACGATGGGCGCGGGTACGGCGGAATCGATCGATGCGGTATCCGTCAACGTTCGCGCGCCGGTTGATATATCGCAGCGTACGGCGTTCGTTGCGGCGCTCGAAAATCTCGAGATCGAACCGGGCGAAGTCTCGGCGAAGGTGATCGTCAATTCGCGCACCGGGACGGTCGTGATCGGCTCGAACGTCCGGGTAATGCCGGCCGCCGTCGCGCATGGCTCACTCGTTGTCACCATTAGCGAAAAACCCTTTGCCAGCCAGCCCCTTGCACCCTTCAGCGACGCCGGGGAAACGGTGGTGCTGCCCGACAGCGAGGTCGAAATATCGCGCGACGAGGCGAGCATGTTCCTGTTCGAATCCGGCACGAGCCTCGACGAGATTGTGCAGGCCGTGAACCGCGTCGGCGCCGCGCCCGGTGACCTGGTTGCGATCCTCGAAGCGCTGAAACAGGCGGGCGCGCTGCGCGCGGAACTTGTCGTCATCTGAAAATGACCGCCGCAATCACCGACTTCAGCCAGTTCACGACGCTTCGGGCCGCGGCCGACAACAACGACCCTGCCGCACTGCGCGAGGTCGCCGGCCAGTTCGAGGCGCTGTTCTTGCAGACCCTGTTCAAGAGCATGCGCGACAGCTCGCTCGGCGACCCGATATTCGGCGACAGCGATCAGCACGAGATGTATCAGGGCATGCTGGACCAACAGCTAGCACTGGAGATGGCCAGCGGCAGGGGCATCGGACTTGCCGATATGCTCGTCCGGCAGCTCGGCGGCGCCGCGGAGCCGCAGTCGGGCGATGCGTTGGGGGCGCCGGTGTCGGTGTCGGGTATCGGGTTCGTGGGCATGGCGGAGCCGCGCCCGGACTGGATGCGAGCTGCCGTCATTCCAGGAATCAATACGGCGCCACTGCGGCCACCCGTGTCGCGGCTGACGGAGGCTGTTACCGACTGGAGCAGCGCCGCGGATTTCGCCCGTGACATCTGGCCCCACGCACAACGCGCTGCCAGGCGGTTAAACGTTGCCCCTGAAGCGATCGTTGCGCAAGCGGCGCTTGAAACAGGGTGGGGAATGCACGTGATGCCGCGCGACAACGGCGGCAGTAGTTTCAATCTTTTCGGCATCAAGGCTGGCACTGAGTGGACCGGTGAAAGCGTGACGAAACCGACACTCGAATTCGACGGTGATGTACCGAGACGCGAATTCGCCCGCTTCCGGGCATACCCGAACGTGGCGGCGTCCATCGCCGACTACACACGTCTCCTGTCGACGAACCCACGCTACGCGGCTGTCCGCAATCACGGTGATGACGTGTCGGGATTTGCACATGCGCTTCAGGTCAGTGGTTACGCAACGGACCCACATTACGCCGAAAAGATTGCGCGAGTCGCAAGCAGCGAAACGATGCAGAGTGCTATCGGTGGACTCAAGTCCGGCGCTGCACGGCCGATATCACCCGGACTGTCCGCGGGAATGAACTGAGCGTTTCGCGCTGACGGAAGGGGAATGCTATGCCCGATCTACTGAATACAAGTTTGACCGGAATGCTGGCGTTTCAGCGGGCGCTTCAGGTCACGAGCCACAATATCGCGAACGCGAACACGCCCGGCTACTCCCGGCAGGTCGCCGAGTTTTCGACGCGCATCGGCAGCGGCGGCGGCAATACCTACGTCGGTGGCGGCACGCAGATTTCCCAGATTCGCAGGATGTACGACTCGCTGCTCGGTGGCCAGCTACAGACTGCGACGACCTCGCAGGCCCGGTTCAGCGCACTGAACGATCTGGCCGGCCGCATCGACTCGCTGCTCGCCGATGCGGATACCGGCCTGAACGACGGCCTGCAGGCGTTATTCAATGCGGTGCAGGATGTTTCCAACGACCCCGCGTCGATTCCGACGCGGCAGGCGCTGCTTGGCGAAGCCGACAGTCTCGTTAATCGTTTTCGGACGATCGACAATCGACTCGACGAACTTGCGTCGGAGCTCAACTCCCGATTGTCGCTGGCGGTGACAGATATCAATCGCCTCGCCTCTGCGATCGCGGACGTCAACGACCAGATCGTTCTGACAAACGGCAGCAGCCAGCCACCGAACGATCTGCTGGACAAGCGTGACGGCCTGGTCCGCGAGCTTGCCGGGTTCATCTCGGTCTCGACCGTGATTCAGGAAGACGGCGCGATGAACGTGTTTATCGGCTCGGGTCAGGCACTGGTCATGAGCGGGATGACGCAGCAGCTAGATGTGCGTGGTGACGAATTCGATCCGACGCGCGTCAGCGTCGTGTTCGAAGGCACGGGTGGCGCGACCTCCCTCGACGGATTCCTGTCGGGGGGCGCCGTCGGCGGCCTGCTGGAGTTCCGCAGCCGCATGCTTGATCCGGCGCGGCAGTCTCTGGGACAAACGGCTGTCGCATTTGCGGAAGCATTCAACGCTCAGCATGCGGCGGGTATGGATTTGCGCGGCAATGTCGGAGCCGCGATGTTCGGCGTGGCGCCGCCTGCAGTGCTGGAATCGAGCGACAACACGGGTAGCGGCTCGGCGATTGCGGGTCTTGCCGACGTTGCGGCGCTAACGGGAGCCGACTACGTACTCGAGTTCGATGGTGCTTCGTACTCGCTGACGCGTGCGGACACGAACGAGGTCATTGCGATGACGGGCAGCGGCACACCGGCGGACCCGTTCGTCGCTGACGGCTTGACAATCGAGGTGGCCGGCTCGCCAGCGGCGGGTGACCGGTTCCTGGTCCGAAGCGGGCAGGCGGGGGCCGGCTCGATCGAGGCCCTGATCAGCGATCCACAGGGGCTGGCACTCGCTGCGCCGACGCGTTCTGAGCTCTCGATTGACAACATCGGCAATGCGACGGTCAGCCCGGCAAGCGTCGTCGACGCAACGGATCCCGGTCTCCTTACGACGTCCGTGATCGAGTTTACGAGCCCGACAACTTACAGCATCAACGGCACCGGCAGTTTTGCATACAACGATGGTGATCCGATCGTCATCAATGGTTCGTCAATAACGATCAGCGGCGTGCCCGCAATTGGCGACCAGTTCACGATAGAAGCGAATTTCGGCGCGTCGGCCGACAACAGTAACGGCCTCCTGCTGTCCGGATTGCAGTCGAAGGGCGTGCTCGACGGCGGCACGATCAGCATTAACGAGAATTACAGCCGGCTCGTGTCGAGCGTGGGCGGTACGACCAGCCAGATCCAGGCCGGGCTCGATGCGCAGGATGTCATTCTCGCGAACGTTGAGGACGCCATGCGGGCGAAATCGGGCGTCAATCTTGACGAAGAAGCCGCGCGGCTATTGCGTTACCAGCAGGCATACCAGGCGGTTGCCCAGGTCGTCGCAGTCACGCGCACGCTGTTCGACACGCTGATCAACGCCACGGGACGATAGGCATGCGAATTTCCACGCTGGGCGCTTTTACAAACGGGCTTGCAGCCATCCAGCGTATCCAGGCGGCTCTGGATCATGCACAGCGACAGATATCGACGGGTCGCAGGATTCTGACGCCGGCCGACGACCCAATTGCCTCGGCGCGGTCGGTGGAGCTTCGCGAATCCCTGTCCCGACTCGAGCAGTTCAACCGCAACGCGACGATCGCGACAAATCGACTGGCGCAGGAAGAAGCAACGCTCGCGTCGGTCAACGACGTTTTGCAGCGGGTTCGCGAGCTGACGCTGCAGGCGAACAACGCAACGCAGAGCAACGAGACGCGCCGCCTGATCGCAGTCGAAGTCCGTGAACAGCTCGACTTTCTCGTGCAGCTCGCGAATCAAAAGGACGGAACAGGAAGCTACCTGTTTGCCGGCAACCTCGGCGACGTCGAGCCGGTTTCTAGCATGGGTTCGGTGTTCACGTATAACGGCGATCAGGGTCAACGCCTCATTCAGATCGGGGAGGGCCGCCAGGTTGCCGATGGGGATCCCGGATCCGCTGTGTTCTTTCTGATTCGCAAGGGTAACGGCGTGTTCAGTACCGCGGCGGGTGCAGGCAATTCTGGAACCGGTATGCTCGGGACGGGCTCGCTCGTGGATCCGACCCAGTACGATCAGGACCTATACACGATCCGATTCCTCGACCCGATGAACTACGAGGTCGTCGACTCCGGAGGTGGAACTGTCTTGAGCGGAGGCTACCAATCCGGGGACACGATCGCGTTTCGGGGAATCGAGGTCACGCTGACCGGCCAGCCTGCCGCCGGTGACGAATTCATCGCGTCGCCGAGCCGGTTTCAGGACGTATTCTCGACGATCGACGCGATTGCAACGGCAATGGAGCGGTCGGTAAACGATGACGTGTCAAGGGCTGCGATGGGCAACGAGCTCAATGGCGGGCTGATCGACATCGATCAGGCAATCGGAAACATTCTCGACATTCGCACCCAGGTAGGGTCACGCCTTGCCGCGGCCGAGTCCCAGGTCGACGCAAACGGCGCGTATGCGCTGATTACTCAGGAAACGCTGGCCGAGATCGAAGACCTCGATTACGCGGAGGCGATTTCGCGCCTGACGCTGCAGGTGTCGACGCTCGAGGCCGCTCAGCAGTCGTTCGTGCGCACGCAGTCCCTTTCGCTATTCAATTACCTGTAATTGGATGATTGGGGACATTCCGGTTTTATGCACATAATGTGCATAAAACCGGAATGTCCCCCGCCTCGGAACGTCTCCCCGCCTCATAATGTGGCCAAGGTCACAGTTAAATAATTTCGAGCTAAAGTTTGGCCAAATTCTGCCGGTCGTGCGGATGCGCCAAGCGGCAAATAATTGCCTCCGAACCCTCAAGGATTTCGAAATTCGTCCGATAACTGTCCTGCATGGTGGTCATGAATGGATTTCGCGGCCATGGATATGACTTCCGGCAGCACTAGCAGACCGGGCGTTTTTGATAACAGGAGTTAGGAAAATGGCACAGACGATTAATACCAACGTTGCATCGCTCAATGCGCAACGTAATTTAAATCGTTCGCAAGGTTTGCTAAATCAGTCATTAGAGCGGCTGTCGACAGGCCTGCGAATCAACAGCGCAAAGGACGACGCAGCAGGTCTCGCGATCTCCGAGCGGTTCACGACGCAAATCCGTGGCCTCAACCAGGCGGTTCGAAATGCGTCAGACGGCATATCGTTGTCGCAGACGGCAGAAAGCGCGCTTGCAGAGCTGACGAACAACCTGCAGCGTATTCGGGAGCTTGCCGTACAGTCGGTCAACGCGACGAACTCGGCGTCGGACCGTACAGCGTTGAACGCCGAAGTTCTCGAGCGCATCAACGAGGTCGATCGCATCGCGAAACAGACGAATTTCAACGGTGTCAAGGTGCTCGACGGCTCGTTCGGAACGGCGACGTTCCAGGTCGGCGCCAATGTTGGCGAGACGATCTCTGTCAGCCTGACGACGGACGTCACGGCGGCTGCAATTGGTACCGTCAATACCGATGCAGGCACAGGCTTTAATTTTGCGACCGAGGCGGATCCCACGCTTGGCGAGGTTACGCTGACGGTACTCGACGCTGCTGCTGCTACATTGGGCACTGTGACAATCGCTGGTGGGTCGACTGTGCAGCAGGCGGCGGATGCGATTAATGAGGCCAACATCAGCGGTGTCTCTGCATTCGTTAATGTTGACAGCGAACTGCAGATTCTTTCGGATGAAGTCGGCGTCAATTTCACTGAAGCTGGCGGCGGCGGTAACGTGACCGGCCTCGCTGCTACGAGCACCGTAGCGGAGACGGCTTCAGCGACCACGACCCTGGCGGGCGTTGGCGTCGATACGGTAGCGAATGCGAACTTTGCCATCGCCCGGGTCGATTCTGCGCTGACCGCGGTCAATGGATTGCGAGGCAATCTCGGCGCCATCCAGAACCGCTTCGAGTCTACGATTATCAACCTGCAGACGGTCAGCGAAAACCTGGCGGCCTCACGCGGCCGAATTCAGGACGCCGACTTCGCGGCTGAAACAGCGGCGCTGACGAAAGCGCAGATTCTTCAGCAGGCAGGTGTCGCCGTACTCTCACAGGCAAACGCGCAACCGCAGCTCGCGCTGAGTCTGCTGCAGTAGGCGAGGTAAGGGGTAATGACCCGTAAGCAAGGCGGCAAGGACGCCGCCTTGCTTGCGATTTTAGGAGAACGGTTATGGCTGAATTAGACGTCAAGCCAATTTCTTCTGCCACAGGGACTTTCGTGGCGGTAAGGCCAGATGCCGGCCAACGCGCTGCAGGTGGCAACCGGAGTCCTGAGACCGGCAAGAACATGCCGGTTGCCGAGAAATCGGTGACAGAACTGGAACAACTCACACAACAGCTGAATCTCGCGAGCCAGAGTATCGGCCGCGATCTGCGTTTTCAGGTGGACATGGAAAGCGGTAACTCCGTGATCCAGGTGCTGGACCGCGATACCGGAGAAATCATTCGCCAGATTCCGCCCGAGAAGGCCAATGTCTACCTGTCGCGGAGCGGTGCCGTTCAACTGCGGCTCTACGACGGACAGGTCTGAGCAGGTTCTGGCACGTTTCTTGTAGCTCAGCCTGTCGGTAGCGAAAAGAAGCGCCAGGCGCACAGACTGAGAGGAAGACATGGCCAGCATCGTTTCAACCGGCGTCGGATCCGGCCTCGACATCGCGGGCATCGTGCAGCAGCTCGTAGCGGCAGAGGGACAGCCCGTGGAGGCCAGAATCGGTCAGCAGGAAGCGAGGGCACAGGCAAGGCTCTCCGCATTCGGCAGCCTCAAATCGGCGCTGTCCGATCTGCGCGACAAACTCGACACGATGCGCACGCAGTCCTCGTTTCTGGCGCGCAAGGCGATTTCCAGCAACGAGGAATTCTTTACGGCGACCACCAGCACGGATGCACTGCCGGCGAGCTATTCGCTGGAGGTCGTGCAGCTGGCGCAGGCACAGAAACTGACGTCGGGCGCCTTTGCAGATACCGACACGGTGGTCGGTACAGGAACACTGACGCTCGCGATCGGTGCGAGTTCCGCCGACGTGGAAATTACGACCGAAAACAACACGCTGGCCGGAATTCGCGACGCAATCAACGCCGCGCCGGACAACCCGGGCGTCGCAGCAACGATCGTCAATGCCGACAGCGGCAGCTACCTGATCCTGACCGGCGAAAACACCGGGGCCGCATCGGCGATCACGGTGACACAGGCGGGCGGTGACGGCGGACTGAGTGCACTCGAGTATGATCCGGGCGCTGGTCTGAATTCACTCACCGAAACCATCACGCCGCAAGACGCCCTGATTCGAATCGACGGATTCGACGTCATGAGCGCTACGAATACGTTCGAGGGCGCCGTGCAGGGTGTCACGATATCAGTGCTTGGCGCGACGACCGGTGCGGAAACCCTGTCAGTCGTCAATGATGAAGAGACCGTACGTCAAATCGTTTCAGACTTTGTCGAAAGTTACAACACGATGATCGATACGTTCGACAATTTAACGAGCTACGACGCAGAGGCCGAAATTGCTGCGCCATTGCTCGGTGATGCGACAGTGCGCAGTATTCGCGACCAGATACGCCGAGATCTGAGTTCACCCGTCACAGATCTCGAAGCACCGTTTTCAGTGCTACGCGATGTCGGTATCGAGGTTCAGTTAGACGGCAAACTGTCGATAAATGATGATGAGTTGTCTGTGATTCTTGCGGACGACTTCGCAAAATTCGGACAATTGTTTTCCACGACGGACGGCTACGCAACACGATTGTACGATCTAACGGACAGTTACTTGAAGACGGACGGCATCATAGAGACCCGGACGCAAGGCCTTACGACGAAGATCGACGGCTTTGCCGATGATCGTGATGCGTTGAATGAACGCCTCGCTGCACTCGAGACAAGACTGCTGCGGCAATTCAACGCACTCGATTCGCTGCTGGCACAGCTATCCTCTACAAGCAACTTTCTTACCCAACAGCTCGGCAATCTTCCCGGCGCGTCTTCCGGCGGTATCTGATAAATAGGGGTTGTCTAATGATGACGGTTAACACGAGCGAAGCGGTACGTCAGTATCAGCAGCTCGATACAGAAAGCACGATCAACGACGCGTCCCCGCATCGATTGATACAGATGATGATGGAGCGTGCTCTGACGAAGATAGGACTGGCCCGGAGCCACATGGTGCATTCCGAAGTCGCCGAGAAGGGCAGCAATATCAGCGATGCAATCGGCATCATCAGCGGTCTGCAGGCGAGTCTGAATCACAAGGCCGATGAGAAAATGTCTGCAAACTTCGATGCGCTGTATACCTACATGATGCGTCGCTTGCTCGAAGCCAACCTGCACGATGATGCGGGCAGTCTGGACGAGGTATCCGGCCTGCTCAAAGAACTCAAGGAAGCCTGGGACGCGATTGCCGACGAAGTTGCCCTGGCCAGCGCGTAGCGCCACACCCGTCGCGGCGCCGTCCGGAGTTCAGAATCTTGGTACCCCAAACTGCAACCGCTGATCGCCATGTTACCGACGTACTGGACATGACGATGCAGATGGAGGCATTCGCCGCCGACGGCGAATGGCAGCAAGTTGAAGAGCTGGCCGAAAAACTCA
>JBFHXQ010000075.1:0-10388 GCA_041598895.1 Woeseiaceae bacterium
CAGCAGAGCTTCATGGAACGGCTCGGCATGGACGACCCGAGCTGGCGGAAGATGATGCTCACACTGATTGCCAGCGTAGCCGTTCTCACCGCGATGATCAGCGCACTGTTGCTAATGCGTTATCGGGCGCCCGCAAAGGACCGCGCTACGGTCCTGTATCGGCGCTTCGTGAAAAAATGCGGCGTGCCGCCTGCGCTTGGCGAAACGCCGCTCGCGTTTGCCGAACGGGCGGGTCGCGACTCCGGGCTTTCTCCCGCCGTCATTGACAGAATTACGCACCTTTATCTGGACGCGCGCTACGGCAGCGGCGACGTCAGCGCACTTGCGCGTCTCAGGGCGGAACTACGCGCGCTGCGCCCGGCCGGCGGCCCGGGAGCCGCCGGAGTGACGAGACGCCTTGACGGTTAGTCGGCCGAGTCGCTCTGAACGACGCCGAGCAGCATCGAGCCGCTGACGAATAGCGGCAGCAGTGCCAGCAGCACGTAGCGCGGATCGTCGGACAACATGGCTGCGATTCCGACCAGCGCGGGTCCCAACACGTGCGAGAACTTGGTGACCATGTTGTAAAACCCGAAGAACTCACCGGGCTGACTGGTAGGTATCAGCGATGCGTACAGCGATCGGCTCAATCCCTGAACGCCACCCTGAACGAGCCCGATGATGATTGCCATGGCGTAGAACTGACCGACGTCTTTCATGAACACGGCCCACAGGGACATCAACGTATATACCGTGAGCGCGATGTAGATGCCGAGCTTTGGCCCAAACCGGTGGCCGAGAGCACCGTACAGCACCGTTGCCGGAAAACCGACCGCGTTCGTGATGAGCAATGCCAGGACCAGGTCCTGCTGATTGAACCCCAGGCGCTGTCCGTAATTTGCGGCCATGAAAATGACGGTGAAAACACCGCCAATATAGAGCCAATACGCGATTAGAAAGATGACCACATTACGATACTGGCCGATCGCCGAGATCGTGTTTCGCAGTTCTGCGTACGCAGCACGTATCACGCCGCTCGGCACGAGAATGCCGCTGCGGTGTTCCGGCACAAAAACCACCAGGGGAATCATGAATACGGCCCACCAAAGACCGACCGTTACAAACGCAAAGCGAATTACGTCGTCTGTGGAACCGAAACCGAAGCGCGCGGGCGAGAGCAACATCCAGACATGCAAAGCCAGCAGCAGCGCGCCGCCGAGATAGCCGAACGCGAAGCCAAGGGACGACACGAAGCTGTAGTTTCGCTTGTGGGTGACGTCGACGAGCAGCGAATCGTAAAAGACGGTGGAGCTGTAGAATCCGACCGACGCGCACAAATACAGAATCAGTGCCCAGGGCCAGCCGCCCGAGGCGATCAGGCTAAGCGCGGCAGTCGCCGAAGCACCGATGAGGGCGAGCAAGAGCAAGAATCGCTTGCGGTAACCGCCCGCATCGGCAATGGTGCCGAGCACGGGTGCGATGATGCACACGATGGCGCTGGCACCGGCCGTGACCCAGGCGAGACGTGCTGTCACCGCCGAGCCGCTATCGCCGATGCTCCAGTAGCTGCCGAGAAACAGCGGGAACAGTACCGCGAGTACGCTCAGCGCGAATGCGGAATTCGCCCAGTCGTACAACGCCCAGGCAATCACCTTCCTGTTGAGAATATCGGATCGCAGCACTGTCTAATCTGGACGAAGATCAGTGCTCGCGCGTCTCGCGAAAACGGATATCCGGCCAGCGTTCCTCTGTCAGGCCGAGGTTGACCCTCGTGGGGGCAATGTAGACCAGACGCTCACCGTGATCCAGCGCAAGATTGTCGTGCGCCTTTCGTTCGAACTTTGCGAGCATCGTGGGATCCTCACATTCAACCCAGCGCGCGGTTGCAACATTCACTGCCTCGAACTGGCACTCCACTCTGTATTCGTCTCGGAGCCGATGCGCAACCACATCGAACTGCAGCGGGCCTACCGCCCCGAGAATCAAATCGTTGTTGCGAAGCGGCCGAAACAGCTGCGTCGCACCCTCCTCGCAGAGCTGGGCCAGGCCCTTGTGCAGGGCTTTCAGGCGAAGAGGATCCTTCAGAACGGCGCGTTGGAATATTTCCGGGGCAAAGTTGGGTATACCGGTGAAGCGGATTTCTTCACCCTCACTGAAGCTGTCGCCGATATTGATCGTGCCGTGATTGTGCAGGCCGATGATATCGCCGGCATATGCAGTTTCCGTGCGCTGGCGGTCTGCGGCCATAAACGTAATCGCATCCGGCAATTTCAATTCCTTGCCCGCACGAACGTGGTGCACGCGCATGCCGCGGCGAAATTCGCCCGAGCAGATGCGCATGAAAGCGATGCGGTCCCGATGGCCGGGATCCATATTCGCCTGTACCTTGAACACGAATCCCGTCAATGTCTCTTCGTCCGGATAAATATCGCGCTGCTCGGTTTCCCTGCGCCTCGGGGAGGGTGCATGCGCAACGAATTCGTCCAGCAGTTCCCTGACGCCGAAATCCGCCAGCGCGGAACCGAAAAACACCGGCGTCTGTGTGGCGGCCAGGTAGGCATCCAGATCGACGGTTGGGCACGCCCCTTTGACGAGCTCGATTTCCTCACGAAAAACGATAGCATCCGAACCCAGCACGCTGTCAGCTTCGCGGGATTTCAGCCCGTCCACATGGCGGCGCTCGGCGGCCTTTTCCCGGGCGCCGCCGCGATAGAGATAGATGCGATCCTCAAGCAAATGGTAGACGCCTTTCAGTGTGCGCCCCATACCGATTGGCCAGGTAACGGGAGCACACTGGATCCCCAGCACGGACTCGATCTCGTCGAGCAGCTCGATCGGCTCGCGACCATCGCGGTCGAGCTTGTTGATAAATGTCATTATCGGCGTGTCGCGAAGCCGGCAGACTTCCATGAGCTTGACGGTGCGCTGTTCGACGCCTTTCGCACAGTCGATCACCATCAGCGCCGAATCGACGGCGGTCAACGTTCGATACGTATCTTCGGAGAAATCCTCATGGCCCGGCGTATCAAGCAGATTCACAATGCAATCCGCATAAGGAAACTGCATGACGGAAGAGGTAACGGAGATACCGCGCTGTTGCTCGAGTTTCATCCAGTCGGACGTTGCGTGCCGACGCGCCTTGCGACCCTTGACGGTCCCTGCGAGCTGGATTGCGCCGCCGTAGAGCAGCAGCTTTTCGGTCAGCGTCGTCTTACCCGCGTCCGGGTGCGAGATGATCGCAAACGTGCGGCGCCTGCCGACTTGCTGTGAAATATCGCTCATAGGTCGAATGCGATTCGAAAAGCCGCGCAGTTTAGCGCGGCTTTGTCGCTGCGGCGACCCGTTCGCGGGATTCCGTACGTTTCTCGATAGCCGTCAGTCGTCCGGCTCGAGCTTTTTGGCGAGCACGTCCGCGTCCTCACGCCCTTGCCGGGCCTGATAGTACGCCGGCCGCTTCGCAATTTTGTGAAAGCCTTTCTTGCGATACAGCGCCACCGCATTCACATTTGACGGCCGTACTTCGAGAAAAATTTCGTGCACGCCAGCTGCGCGCGCGCGACGCAGGATCTCGTCCAACAGGCGCTCGCCGTAGCCGAGTGAGCGGCAATTCGGATCGACGCAAATATTCAGAATGTGCGCTTCGCCGGCCGCCACCGAGAGAATTCCGTATCCCACCACATCGCCGTCTCTGTCCATGACAACGCACTGGTAGCCGGCGAGCAGGCAATCGCGAAAAACGCCATGGCTCCACGGGAACTCGTAGCTGCGGCGCTCGATTGCCGACACATGCGTGAGGTCGTCATGCGTCATCGGGCGAAGCATTGCCGGCGCCGGTGACAGGGCGCGAATCATGACGTCGACTCGTCGAGCACGCGCCTTGCCAGACACAGGTCGTCCCAGGCCTTCGCCTTGTTCGCAGGGCTGCGCAGCAAATACGCGGGATGATAGGTAACGACCACCGGCACTTCATCGAGTTGGTGCGCCCGGCCCCGCAGCCGGCCAACCGGCGCGTCCGTGCCGAGCAGCTGCTGCGCTGCGATACGACCGACTGCCAGAATGATTCGCGGTCGCACGTGCGCGATCTGTCGCTGTAGATACTCGCGGCAGGCCGACGCCTCATCGGCCTGCGGGTCCCGGTTACCGGGCGGTCTGCATTTCAGGATATTGGCGATGAACACGTCGTCGCGCGACTGTCCGACAGCACGCAGCATTTCGTCCAGCAGTTTTCCGGCACGCCCAACGAACGGCTCGCCGCGTCGATCCTCCTCGGCGCCGGGCGCTTCGCCGATGATCATCCAGTCCGCCGCCGGATTGCCGACTCCGAATACAGTTTGCGTCCGTGTCTCATGCAGGCGGCAGCGCGTGCACGCGGCAACCTGACGCTTGAGCGCATGCCAATCCGAGCCGTCGCAAACAGGGTCGCGTGCATCGGTGCGGTGCGAGTCTTCCGACGCGTCGCGCGGCATCCAGATCTCGATGCCGAGAGCGTCGAGATACGCGCGACGTTGTTCTTCGGGATCCAGCATCACGGAACATCAGCGGCATCGACCACATTCAAGTTTGCCATGCCCTTGCGGGCATTACACGGTCGAGCTTCGTCAGCCGGGAGAGAGCTTGCCGATCGGAGTCTGGCCGGCAACGATAGCGTCGCCGGGTTTGACCATCACGTGGCCGGAAATCGGCAGATGAACCTCGGCAAAGCGCGTGAGCCGCAAATAGGCACAGCGCTGGCCCTGTGCAACGCGTTCCCCGTAGCGCAGGAATGCCCGCGGCGGCAGGCCGAAACGGTAGCCCCGAAACTGCATGATAACGTCGGTACGCTCGTCGGTCTGAATCCACAGCGCGTTGGTTTGATAATCGACGACCTTGTCACCGGCAATCGAGCGCAGATCCATGATTTTGCCGCCGACCGGCGAGCGCGCCGTGTACGTGCCTAGCGCGTCGATACGCATCAAAACCACGTGGGCCTCACCCTGCACGACACCTTTGTCGCTCAGGCAAACACTGACAACCGTGCCGTCGACGGGGCTGATCACGCCGAGTGGCGCTGCCGGGGAATCACGGCGCGGATCGCGAAAGACCAGCACGAGGATTACCAGTACGGCGGCCGTGCCGGCCGCGTAGCCGTAGGCTCCGGCATACAGCGAGGCACCACAGGCGATGGCGGCCGCCAGCAGGAAAATCAGGCCCTCACGGGCCACTATCGTGTTACGTCTGCCCTGCACTGCTCGCTCGCCGAAGGCCGAAGCGGTCCTCAAAAGTCAGCGACGATCTCCTTCTTTGCCCGCGGAGTCAATACGTTATTGCGGAGGATTGCCCAAAAATCGGCATAGATGCTCTAGAATTCGCGGCTTGAGAACCCGGACGGCTGTACATGCGATTCACTGAATTCGGTCTGACGACGCTCAAAGAGGGTCCCGCAGAGGCGGAAATCGTCAGCCATAAATTGATGCTTCGGGCGGGTCTCATCCGGCGGCTTGCCTCGGGTCTGTTTACCTGGATGCCGCTTGGGGTCCGCGTACTCCGTAAGGTCGAGTCCGTCGTGCGTGAGGAGATGGATCGCGCCGGGGCCCTGGAATTGCTAATGCCGGCCGTGCAGCCGGCGGAACTCTGGCGCGAAACCGGCCGCTGGGACCAGTACGGCCCGTTGCTGTTACGCATGCAGGATCGGCACGAACGCGAATTTTGTTTCGGCCCGACGCACGAGGAAGTGATAACCGATATTGCCCGTCGCGAGCTGCAAAGCTACCGTCAGCTACCTATAAATTTCTACCAGATTCAGACGAAATTTCGCGACGAGATTCGGCCGCGTTTCGGCGTCATGCGGTCCCGCGAATTTATCATGAAAGACGCGTATTCCTTCGATATCGATGCTGCCGGCCTCGAGAATGCCTACCAGAAAATGCACGCGGCCTACACGGCAATATTCGAGCGCCTCGGACTACGCTTTCGCGTCGTCTGGGCCGACAGCGGTGAGATCGGCGGCAGCAAGTCCCAGGAGTTTCATGTCCTCGCAGACTCCGGCGAGGATGCCATCGCCTACTGCGACGCCGATGGCTACGCCTCGAACGTCGAAACCGCCGCAACGCTGCCGCCGAAAGCCGAGCGCGCGGCACCGTCCCGGCCGCTCGAGAAAATCGACACGCCCGGCGTGCGCACGATCGATGATTTGTGCCGCTTGCTCGACATTGCTGCCGAGCAGACCCTGAAGACCTTAATCGTCAATGGCGTCGATGGACCGGTCGCAATCATCCTGCGCGGTGACCATGAATTAAATGCCGTCAAGGCGCAGAAGCTCGACATTGTCGCCGCACCGCTCACGATGGCCGACGCCGACACCATTCGTGCCGCGACGGGAAGCGAAGCCGGCTCGCTGGGACCCGTCGATCTCGACCTGCCGATCATTTTCGATCACGCCGTCGCCAGCATGGCGGATTTCAGCTGCGGCGCCAACGAGGTCGGAAAGCATTACGTCGGCGTCAATTTCGGCCGAGACCTCCCGGAACCGAATACCATGGACGTCCGCAATGTCGTGCCCGGAGACCCGACGCCGGGTGGCAATGGGACGCTGAGCATCGCCCGCGGCATCGAAGTCGGACATATTTTCCAGCTGGGCGACAAATACAGTCGGGCAATGGGCGCAACGGTTCAGGATCGCGAGGGTGTCGAGCGGATAATGGCCATGGGCTGTTACGGAATCGGCATCACCCGTATCGTCGGTGCGGCCATCGAGCAGAATCACGACGACAGGGGCATCATCTGGCCGGCACCGCTCGCGCCGTTCGATGTCGTGCTGATCCCCATCAACATGCAGCGCTCAGAACCGCTCCGAAAAGCGGCGGAAGCTCTCTACGCCGAGCTTGCCCGCGTCGGGCTGGACGTGCTGTTCGATGACCGCGATGTGCGTCCCGGCGTCAAGTTTGCCGACGCCGATCTCGTCGGCGTCCCGCATCGTCTGGTGATATCGGAGCGGAGCCTTGCCGCCGGGGAGCTGGAATATCGCCATCGGCGTGACGCCGACGCTCGCAATCTGGACCGTGACGCTGCTCTCAATTTGCTGAAAGAAAGCATTCTAAGCAATTAATTATTCTTGTATTATTTCCACCATGCCTGATAGACACTTGCTGATCGGCGCTGTACTCGCGACTGCCGTGTTTGCCTTCGCCGCGGCCTTTGCCGAGCAAACGCCGGATCCCGAGCTGCGTGAAATACTCCGCGCGGCCGCCAGCGACGCTGACAGCTTCGACGATCGCTTCGCGGCTGAGGTGTGGCTGACAGACATGTCGCGCCGCCTCGAGCGCCACGTTGCGAATCCGGAAGAGCGTCTCGAGATTCTGACCCGCGTGCACCATGAGTCCCGACGCGCCGAGCTGCCACCCGAGCTCGTTCTCGCCGTCATAGAGGTCGAGAGCAATTTCGATCGCTATGCCGTATCCGTCGCCGGAGCGCTGGGTTTAATGCAGGTAATGCCATTCTGGCTCGACGAGATAGGCCGACCCGGAGACAACCTCCTGCATATAGACACCAATTTGCGCTACGGCTGCACGATCCTGAAGTTTTACCTCGACAAAGAGCGCGGGGACCTGACACGCGCACTCGGCCGTTACAACGGCAGCCTCGGCAAGCGAAAATATCCAAACAAAGTCATCGACAAGCTGAGCAAGAAGTGGTTTCGCAGCTAACGTGATTCAGGTAGGCGGGGCACGCGCGTAGCATTTGCTGCACACCAGAATTCCAGATCCGGGCCAGTCCCGTCAGCCGGTTCGGAAGCCGATACAATCGCGGCATTCGACCTCGACACTGGTCACTTGCGTCACGTCGGCCATCGGTGGCCCATCGTACAACCAGTCGGCGAGCCGCTCGAGCGCATCGGGGTCGCCGCATGCCAGAACCTCGACGTCGCCGTTATCGAGATTGATCGCGTATCCGCTGATGCCGAGGGATTCGGCAACCCGACGCGTGCTGTCGCGAAAAAAAACCCCCTGAACGCGGCCCCTGACAACAAAGCGGCGCGCTACGGCCATCACTCAGTCGGATTCGGGGGCCTTAGCGGTTTCGCTAATTTTCAGCGCCTCGAGCGCTTTGTCTTTGGCCAGGATGGCGTCACGCCGGGCGCGAGCGTAGTCGCGAGCGCTCAGGCTTTGTTCAGCGCTCTCAAGAAATTCAATCGCCGAGTTCAGCGCCGCCGCTGCAGTGTCGCCCGCCCCGGCCTCCTTCGCTACCGTGATCGCCTGGCGCGCATCGCTCATTTCCTGCACCGGCGGCGACGTCTGGCAACTCGTGAGCACAAGCAGCAGCGACGCAGCGAGTAGCTTCAAATTCTGGTGAAAACGGCGAGCTTGCATTGTTATTGTCGTTTTGAATAGCCGGGAAACGCTATCAACCGTCCCAGATGCCGTCAAGCGGCGTGCGACCCGCTGAACTCGATGAGCGACCCTGATACAGTGCCGCTTTGCGGAGGGCCAAGCCAGGCGACAGGTCAATGACCATCACGATCTATCACAATCCGCGATGCTCCAAGTCGCGGAAAACACTGGAAATTATCAGGGAATCGGGCAACGAACCCCGCATCGTCGAGTATCTGAGAGAACCCCCCGATGCCGATTCGCTGCTCGAGCTCGCGAGGCTCCTCGATCAGCCGCTCCAGGCGCTCCTACGCCGTGGCGAAAACGAATACCGTGATGCGCGCGACAGGCCCGACCTCGATGACGACGCCGCACTGGCACGCTGGCTCGAAGCTCACCCGGTCGTCCTTCAACGGCCCATCGTCGTCAGCGGCGACGGCAGCCGTGCAGTAATTGGCCGTCCGCCGGAGAACGTCCTGGCGTTGCTGCAAGGCGGCTGAGCGACCGCTGCGATCGCGATGAGTGACATCCTGGTCCTGTATTACTCGCGCTACGGCGCGACGGAAGCGCTGGCACGCGAAGTCTGCCGCGGCGTCGACGGCGTCACCGGGATGGCGTCGCGACTGCGCACTGTCGCGCCGGTCTCGACAACTGTGGAAGCTGTGGACAGCGCTGTCCCGGACAGCGGCCCGCCGTTTGCCACGATCGAGGATTTTCGCGGCTGCGCCGGGCTTGTCATGGGCAGCCCGACCCGCTTTGGCAACATGGCTGCGCCGCTCAAGTTCTTTCTCGACGGGACGGGCAGCGACTGGCTGACCGGCACGGCAGTGGGCAAGCCGGCCGCCGTGTTCACGTCGACCTCGAGCCTGCACGGCGGCCAGGAATCCACGCTTCTGACGATGGCCGTACCGCTCCTGCACCACGGCATGCTCATCGTTGGCCTGCCGTACACGGAGCCAGCCCTGAGCACCACGACCACGGGCGGCTCGCCCTACGGTGCCACGCACGTTACCTGGAATCGCAAAGTCGATGCGCTGTCCGATGACGAAAGGCATCTCGCCCGGGTACTCGGCCAGCGGGTCGCCGAGATAGCCGCGCGTCTGGCCTAACCGCGTTTCAGAACCTCACGCACGAACGGTACCGTAAGCCGCCGCTGTGCCTGCAAAGCCTCACGGTCGAGCCGGTCCAACAGCTCGTACAGACTTGCCATATCACGGCGATTGCGGGTCAGCATGTAGCGCGCCGCCTCGGCGGGTAATTCAAGCCCGCGATGGGACGCCCGAAGTTGCAGCGCTCGCAGACGGTCCGGCTCGGCGAGTGGCCGCAGCTGAAACGCCGGCAGGCGGGCAAGACGACTCCTTAGATCGGGCAACAGAATCGGGCCGGCCCGTGGCGCCATCGCGGCCGCAACGAGCAGCTGTCCCGTGCTGTCGGCGAGCTGATTACAGAGTGCAAACAGGGCAAGCTCCCAGGCTTCCTGCCCGAGAACCGTGTCCAGGTCATCCAAACAGACGATGCGCCGCCGGGCAAGACCATCCAACATCGCCGGCCCATGCTCCGACAGCGCTGCAAGCGGCAGATAGGCAGCTTGCTCCCCCGCGCGTTCACAAACGGCCTGCAGCAGGTGCGACTTGCCCGACGCGGCGGGGCCCCAGATCCAGGCGCCGTCACCGTTTCCATCCGCAATAGTCTCGAGGGCAGCAACCAGCGGCTCATTGCCCGCAGGCAAAAAGCTCGCGAACACGGCGTGATCGGCAAGACGGAGCGGCAGCGGGAGTTGCGTCACGGCGACCCGTCAGCGCCGGTCGGCAATCTCGACGATCGCCTCGGGATGCTCCTTCAAATAACTGTTGAACGCGAAGCGCACCAGTACCGACAGTACGGCTCCGGCGGGTAACGCCAGCAATATGCCGAAGAAGCCGAACAGCTGCCCGCCCGAAGCGACGGCAAAAATCACAATGACCGGATGCAGACCGATGCGATCACCCACCAGTTTCGGAGTGAGAACGGTTCCCTCCAGTGCCTGCGCAATTGCAAACGTCGCAACGACACCGACAAACTGCC
>JBFHXQ010000076.1:0-10358 GCA_041598895.1 Woeseiaceae bacterium
ATGACGAATCTGTTTGCGCACCGCAGCAGGCCAGGTCGTCGGGATGCCGTGCGAATGAATGGCAATTTCGGTGGCAATGCCTTTTTGCTCCGGGTCTCCTATCACCTGCACGACGCGCCCGGTGGCCTGCTCGACTTTCGACGGATAGTCGATAATCTCGGCGACGACGATCTGGCCAGGTTTGGCACCGCCGGTGTCAGCCCGCGCCACGAGGACGCGGTGTGCTAGCGCGGGATTATCAGGGATCACGAGCCCGATGCCGCGCTCACGAATGAACTGACCAACCACTTCCGGCGTGCCGCGCTCGAGAATTTCGACGACGTCCCCTTCCGGCTTGCCGCGACGATCCGTCCCGATGATTTTTACCGCGACGCGATCCCCATCGAACAACGGCCGCATTTCGCGTGCGGACAGATAGATGTCATCACCACCGTCGTCGCGAATGACGAAACCGAAACCGTCGCGGTGGCCCCTGACGGTGCCGGTAATCAGATCGAGCTTCGCGGCCAGGCAAAATTCGCCGCGACGGTTTTCGATGATTTGCCCCGCGCGGACCATGTCGTTGAGCCGGTCAACCAACAGCGAGCGCATACGCTGGCCCTTGAGTCCGAAACCGTCCATAACCGGCTCCGCTTTGAGCGGTTTGCCGGCGTCTTCGAGGAAATCGAGGAGCTCGGTGCGGCTGGGAATCGGGTGCTTGTACGCTTTTTTCCGGCCCTTGCCGGAGGCCCGTTTGCGTTTATGTGGCAAGGCTTGCCGCTCCTTGCGGTCGGAATTGACAGATCGAGGCCGCTGCGAGTAGAGTGCGCCACCTTCCGGCGAACCGCGATTGTACGTGGTTTGCCGCTGCCGAGGTGGCGGAATTGGTAGACGCGCTAGCTTCAGGTGCTAGTGGGGGTAACCCCGTGGAGGTTCAAGTCCTCTCCTCGGCACCAAACGACTCAAAGCCCCCGTTCGGCGGCTTTGTCGTTTGAAGCCAAGAGATGAGCGCCTCCATGCTGCCCTCGCCGGGCTCCGCAGCTCCCCCGACAGCACGTCCTGGTCGCTCATCGCCAGGGCTACATTGCATAGATTCATTCGATCGGGCGTGAATCCGTCCGCGCATTACCGATCCGGGTTCAGGTCCTCTCCTCGGCACCAGGAATATCGTCCCCCAATCGGCCTTGATGCGACACATGCGTTCTAGACGAGTTTCAGTCTCACGCCTGTTCCACCCTTCGTGCCGCGATTTCGCGCTGCACTTGCTCGAACAGGACCTGTCTCATTCCCAGTAGCTGAAAGATCTCGACGACGACGAAAAATGGGGCAGCCAGGTTCGCCTGAATCGGATGGCGAACGAGTACCGGCATTGATTTCTCCACGGCGTGCCCGAGAAATTGGGCCAGATAGCCGCCAAAAAACGCGGCGAGGGCGATGCCTCCCGATGTCTTGATCGGCAACTCGCCAATTTGCGCGGCCGCGTATGCGATCGCGAGGGCGCCGGCGAGAAACACGATAGCGAACACAGTGTCGAGAGTGGCATAGAACAGAAAAAACCCGAGCATTGCCAGGTACGCGAGATTCACGGTCACGCCGGCGATATCGAAGCTTACCCAGGTCAGCGGAATCAGGGCGCCCAGCAAGATGATCGGGATGCCGAGCAAATGCAGGAATACGTTTACCGGGTGCTGATGCGCGGCCGCGTAACCGGTCAACATGTCGAGTAATTTGCTGCTTTGCGCCATCTTCTTTTCTGCTGCTCGTCGCGGGCGACTGTAGCACGACACGGCCGGTACCAATATTGGTCCGGCGCATGTTCATCATTGCATCATCACAATACCCTTCCATTTAATCATATTTATATCAGTAAGTTAGAGCTCGATCGGCCTACGGTTCCGTTTCGATCAATCGTTTCGAGAGCGATAGCGAACGCGGAGACGGACCATGGGCATTTCTATCCGACCATTTGTCACCACTGCATGGATCTTAGTTTTCACGGCCCAGCTACTCGCCGGTTGCGCCGGTTCTTCGGCATTCAGTCGACCGACGGATGACGCAGCGACGCAAAATGGCCGTACACCGACGTATCAGGGAATTCGCCGTGTCGCCGGCGCGGGGCAAGCCGCCCTGCTCTATGCGAAATCTGCACACGTCGAACCGGTCGTGCGACCGATCTCCTTTGCGACGAGTATCGCATCGCTCACGGTCAAGTCGTCAGTCGGCATGATACGCAGGACTGCGCTTGGCACAATGCAGCTGCCCTCGCTGGGCGGCTCAATTCCGGCTATCTCGCTTGCCGATCCAATGGACCTCGACGTTTTCGAAGCAGAGCTGGACCGCATTACCGGGACACGCCGATCCAAGGGCACGGTTCGCTTCCTGGTTGGCGGCGATGCGTACTTCACGCGCATGGAACAGGCAATTCGCGGCGCAGAAAGATCGATCGATATCCGTACGTACATCTTCGATAACGACGATTATGGCGTCGCCGTTGCCGATTTGCTCAGGGAACGGTCGCAGGACGTCCGGGTGCGTGTATTGATCGACTCGCTCGGCAACATGCAGGCGATGCAGATTGACCCGGAGTCGATGCCCGACGATTTCAGGCCGCCGTTTTCGATCACGACATATCTCGAACAAGAGTCGAGCATCCAGGTTCGCAATACCGAAAATCCATGGTTTATCGGTGATCACACGAAGACGACAATTATCGACGGCAAGATTGCTTTTCTCGGCGGCATGAACATCGGCCGAGAATATCGCCACGATTGGCACGATCTTATGATGGAGGTCCGGGGACCGGTCGTCGACGATCTGCAGTTCGAATCGGACAAGGCATGGGCCCGCGCCGGGTTGCTCGGCGATCTGGGCAATTTTCTGAGATTTATCAGAGGGAAAGACCGAAATGCGGAGAATGTCGGTTACCCCGTGCGAGTGCTGAAGACGCGCAGCTTCGACGCCCAGATCTATCGGGCACAGCTTGCGGCCGTTCGGCGCGCTCAGCGATTCATTTGGATCGAAAACCCGTATTTTTCAGACGACCGCATGCTTTATGAGCTCGCGAAAGCGCGCCGCCGCGGTGTCGACGTACGCATCATTCTGCCAACGGAGGGCAACCACGCAATAATGAACGCGAGCAACGAGGTCACGATAAACAAAATGCTCGAATTCGGCATTCGCGTTTTTGCCTACCCGGGCATGAGCCATGTCAAAGCGGCGGTCTTTGACGGATGGGCATGTATCGGCTCGGCGAATTTCGACAAGCTGAGTCTCGAAATCAACAAAGAAATGAATCTCGCTACGTCTGATCCCGAAACCGTAGCGAGCCTGATCAAGCAGGTGTTTGTTCCCGACCTGTTCGCAGCGACCGAGATTCGTCAGCCGCTGTCGCTAACGATGACGGCGCGGATCGCGGAAATCATCGCCGACGAATTGCTTTAACGTCTCGCGATCGCAGCCGTATATCGGGCGTCAAATTTCGTTCGCATTTTCTCGTTGATCGAAAAAAAGAGCGCCGCAATTGGTCAGGGCCGATTATAATCGGTGTCCTGAGGGAGTCCTATGAAGTATGTTGTTGCGCTGTTTCTGTTGTTGGCGGTCGGGGTGTGGATCTGGTACCGGCGCCGTAGCAATAGCCTGGAAATCGAGCCGGAAAAGCCGGCGCTGACCAGCACGTCGGAATATCACGCGGTGTCACTGCGCTTCCCGAAAAACGCCTGCAACGCCGCCAAGGCGCTGGCCGGTCAGCGATTTTTGGCGGCAGCCGCACCGCACTTGCCGCTGCCGGAGTGCGATGCCCCGAACTGCAGCTGCAGCTTCAAACATCATGCGGATCGGCGCTCGGGCGAGGACCGCCGCAACCCGTTCGGGCCCGGAGCGATCATGCGGGCGACAGGCCGGCACAAGGCAGAGCGTCGACAGAGTCCGGGGCGCCGCGCCACAGATCACGACGAATCGGCCTACTGAGCGAGGGGAATTTACGTCGCAGTCGTCAGTAGCCGCGTGCCGCAACGCTGCGTTCGTACAGCTCGAGCTCCTGCTGGTACAGCGCACGTTCCGCGATCAACATCTCGATTTCTGCCTCGAGCTCGCCGTTGCGCTCCGACAATCGCTTCAGATCAGCAAGCACCAAGACGCGTTCCTCGGTTGTCGCATCCTGGCTGATCAGCGCAGCTTCCTTATTGCGGATTTCCGCGAAATTTTCCTCGAGCTCCCTCTCTTTCGCAGAGACCCGAGAATTTGCCGAATTCACGTTTGCGCGAAGCTCGTAGAGCTGATAGCCAGCGTTGTAGGCGTCGAGAAATTCCGGCTCGAGTTCCGCGCCGCAGACACCGCCGTAGGCCGCGCCCCGCGAGCCAAGATGAAAGCCGCGGCCCGGCTGACAGTATTCGACGAGACCCTGGTCTCTGCCCTGCAAGTAGGCCTGAAAATCCGGCGCAACGCCATGTTTCGAGCAGGCTTTACGATACGTAGAGAATCGATCTGTCGTATAACCACGAGCGCCGTCTTCGTAGCCGACCGCTGACCAGTCGCTCATCGCGCATTCATCGCCGCTCATCGAAGCACAACCGCCGAGCGCTATGCTCGCGCACGCAGCAACAATACCTGCCATCCTGCTCTTCATCGCCGTCTCCCTGCGAGTGTCTGTTCCATGCCCCAAAACTTCGGGCTCAGCATACGCCTGGCGCGGTTGCACCGGCGTGATGACATTCACAGATAACCCGTGCACGCTGAATGCCCGCTGAAATTCTCGCGGCCGATCGCCGAAATTAGCGCCCGGCTGTGACGAAGATCACAGTTGTGCAACGCGCGTGCAGCTAGTCTCGATGCATTATCACCCGAGTTTCGAGATGGATTTCGAGGCCATCAGCGGTGCAGCAAGCGTTGCGGTTCTGTTGTCGATTCTGTTTTGGGCAATGGCAAGAATCGTCAGTCCGCTTGGGAAGTTGCTGGATCCCGGACAACGATTCCCTGACAACGTGATGCGTGAGGCCGGACAGCGTTATCGCGATCGCTGTGCTGCATTGCGGTATCGTCAGGCCACCAATCTTGCTGCCGCGTTCGTCTTCATCATGCTATTCGTCACGGCGTATTCGCTTGATGTCGCCATTCTGTTCGCCGGCTATCCGCGCTGGCAGCTCCTTGTCGTGCTGACCGTTGTTGTCGCTGCAGCCGGCTACGCCGTGTATCGCGTTGCCCAAAACGTTGGCGAATCACTGTGGCTTCGTCTGAACCGTGACGCCAATATCGCTGTGGGTCACCAGCTGCAGCAGCATGCCACTGGCATCGGTCATGTATTCCACGATGTCGGTACCTCGGCCGGGGTCGTCGATCATGTGGTCGTCGGTCAGGCCGGCGTATATGCGGTTCATGTTTTCGCAAAACGGCCCGCTGCAGGCGGCGCTGTTGTCGTCGAACAGAGCCGACTCGCATTCCTGCCGTCGGGAAAAAGCGTCTCGCTCGTTAGCACCAGAGCTAAGAACGTCCGCCTGGAGAAGCAGTTTTCGGCACTGGTCGGACAGCGCGTTCGCGTTCGCTCCGTGCTTGCCGTTCCGGGCTGGCAGATTCAGGGTCAGCCGGATGACGAATATCTCGTCGTCAACGAAACGAGCCTGCCGATGCTGCGCGGGTGGAAAGATGCCGAGGACTACCTGATGAACGAAGACGTCGAAACGCTCGCCACGGCGCTGCGAAAGGAATGTCGATTGCATGGACGATTTGCCGGCGTCGTGCCCGCCTGATAGGGCGCCCGTGCCTGGACACGACACGCGAACTAATCCCGGCCGTCGCCGGCATGTGGTGCTGTCGCTATAGCGGCTGGATTCTCGCAGGTATCCGCTCCGTGACCAAAAGGTCATGAAGTTCGTCAGCGAGCGCTTTGCACGCACCGACGACGCTGCGCCATGTGTCCACCCGGTCGGGCTGCGAGAGTCGGTAAAAATCCGTACGATCCGGAATTTTTCCGCCCGCCAATCGCCGTACGAATTCTGCCGACGGGCACACCAGGATCGTGCGATCGAAGTTCGCAGACCGGGCGCGTCGCCAGGGCAGGCGCTTATCGAACCATCCCGGCACGATGTAGTCGTAGAAGTGCGGATACAGCGTAAACCGGTCCGACGCAGAATGCGGCAGGTCGAGATGATAATCGATGATACCGCCGTCGCGGTACACGCCTGCGCGCGCGCCCTGAATATCGCGCACGCCCGTCAGAACGAGTGGAATAGACCCTGTCGCAAGGACTGCGTCCTCGAGGTTTTCCCGGGTCAGCGGCACCCGCTGTAATGGAAATCCGCTTGGCGCAAAGAACGGCGGCAGATCGCGAGCATCGTAGAACAATGCGCGTTCGAAAAACAGGCCGAGAGATTTGCGGCTTACCGCGTTTAGCGTGCCGGCCAAGAGCAGGCTTGGCGCCAGCACGGCCGGGTGTTCCTTTTGCAGCAGATGTCGCGAACGAACCGTCAAGACGTGGAGACGCAGCTGCCGGTGCGCGAGAATACACGCTGCGCCACGGTTGCCGAGCACGCTGCGCAGGATACTCCGACTCGTCGCCGATATTTCGTGGATGTCCGGAGCTTCACTGTAACTCTGCTCGAGGTAGGCCGACTCGAATCGCTCGAGGGCAGCAAGGGGTTCGGGCTGCCCGTAACACACGAATCGCCAGGCGCCGATTGACGAGCCGAGAAGATGCACGGGTCCGGACAGCCGCGGCAGGATGTCCGAGATGATCACCCGATCGAGCTGACTGAGCACGAGCCATTTCGCGCCGCCAGACGCACCGGCAATCGTGCCGATTCGAGTCACATCGAATCCGTGCGTGTGTATTTCCCGGAACGCTCCCGGACCGGCTTTCAGCACCAGTGCGGACTGCGCTGACACCCGCTGATCAGGACGGCCGGAGAGAACGCCTGTTGACGACCCATTTCGGGCCGCGAGGCATGCCGCTCTCTATCTGGCGCACGGGGCCTAATGGCACAAACACTGCCGTTAACCCTCTCCCGCAAAGGGATGACGCCTGACGATTGTTTGCTCTCGATCCGGTCCCGTCGAAATGATATCGACCGGCACACCGGCGAGTGCCTCGATCCGCGCCAGATATTCGCGCGCATTAAGAGGCAATTCTTCCAGCCGGGTAATGCCCACGGTGGATGTCCGCCAGCCCGGAAAATCCTCATACACGGGTTGGCACTCTGCGAATCTGTCGATGACGACCGGCAGCCCTGGAATCGGCTCGCCATCGATCTGATACCCGATACAGATTCGAATCGTCTCCAGTTCGTCCAGCACGTCCAGTTTCGTGACGCAAAGACCGGAGACGCTGCTATTGACTATCGATCGGCGCAGCGCAACCGCGTCGAACCAGCCGCAGCGGCGCGGCCGACCGGTTGTTGCCCCGAACTCGGCGCCAACGCGTGCGAGATGCTTGCCGAATTCGTCGAACAATTCCGTCGGAAACGGGCCCGCGCCGACGCGCGTCGTATACGCTTTAACAATGCCCAATACATAGTCAATACTCCGCGGGCCAATGCCGGTGCCAATGCAGGCCGCAGCAGCTACGGTGTTCGAAGATGTCACGTATGGATACGTCCCGTGATCGATATCGAGGAACGTACCCTGCGCCCCCTCAAATAGGATACCTTTGCCGTCATCCGCAAGACCACTCAGTATCTGCGTAATGTCGGCGACGAGCGGCGCAACGAATTCGGCTGCGGACAGCGCATCATCCAGCGTTTTTGCAAAATCCACAGGCGCTGCGCGAAAATAGTTTTTCAACAGGAAATTGTGATAATCGAGTATTTCGCCGAGCTTCGCCGCGAATTTTTCGCGCACGAACAGATCCGAGACACGCAGCGCACGACGTGAAACCTTGTCCTCGTATGCCGGGCCAATTCCCCTGCCCGTCGTACCGAGAGCCGACGCGCCGCGCGCCTGCTCGCGCGCAACATCGAGCGCAATGTGCGACGGGAGAATGAGAGGGCAACCGGGACTCACGCGCAGCCGATCAGACACAGGAACGCCGCTGCCGATCAGAGCGTTTGCCTCCTCAACCAGCGCTTCGAGCGACAGGACGACGCCATTGCCGATCAGACAGCTTACGTCATCACGGAGTATGCCCGATGGGATCAGGTGCAGAACGGTTTTCTTGCCGCCCACGACCAACGTGTGGCCGGCATTGTGCCCACCCTGAAATCGTGCCACCGCAGCCGCACGATCCGTGAGCAAATCGACGATCTTCCCTTTGCCTTCATCGCCCCATTGGGTTCCGATGACGACGACGTTTCTACTCATTGCGATATCGTTCCCTAGTTGCGCACCAGGAACAGCAACAACAATCCCGCAATCATCGCGATCAGCCCGGCATTCCGCAACTGGGCATCGGGCAATTTGATCACCTGCAGCACCCAATCTCGATATTTTTCGGGACTGATGAAAGGCAGCATGCCCTCAATGACCAGGACGAGCGCAAGCGCTGTCAGTATATCTGTCCAGTACACGTTGGCTTCGGTGCTACGCTAAGCGCCGCCCCTTGCGGCATTCGGCGCCATGACCGGCGCTAGCGATTGCCATCGAGTTGGTTCAAATACCGGAAGAAGTCGTTGTTCGGGTCTACGACGAGGATGTCGCCGGATTTTCCGAGAGACTTTCGATATGCGTCAATGCTGCGATAGAACGAGTAGAATTCCGGATCTTTGTTATAGGCATTTGCATAAATCTCGGCCGCTTTGGCATCACCCGTGCCGCGAATTTTTTGGCTGTCCCTGTACGCATCGGCCAGAATGACCGTGCGCTCACGATCGGCCGACGCACGTTTTTCCTCAGCGATGGCTCTTCCCTCGGCGCGCCGCTCGGCGGCGATCCGAGCGCGTTCCGCAGCCATTTGCTGGTACACCGAGTTCCGCACATCGTCCATGAACTCGACCTGCTTAACGCGAAAATCGATTAGCTGCACTCCGAGGTCCTCCGCCGTGGCAGACGCTGTCATACGCATGTCACGCATCAGTTCGGCGCGTTCAGCCGATATTGCCTCCTGAACGGAACGCTTGCCGAATTCGGTTACGATTGCATTCTTGATGATCTCGGACAATCGATCGTTTGCGACCATTAGCGCGCCGCCAGTTGAGGTGTAAAAACGCACCGGGTCCACGATGCGCCATTTGACGAAGAAGTCCACCTGCAGCGCTTCGTTCTCCGCGGTGAAAATTCGTTCCGGGCGGTCACTGATCGTAAGTATGCGGCGGGGAAACTTGCGCACATTCTGGAACACGGGGATTTTCCAATGCAGACCCGGATCATAGTTCGAGCGCACCACCTCGCCGAGCTGCAGCTTGATCGCAAGTTCCCGCTCGTTAACCGTAAACAACGATAGTCCGGCGACCACGAGAACAAGGCCGACAATTATGACGAAGGCGAAACGACCGTTGTTCATTCGCGCACCCTCCGCTCCCGTGAATCGCGGAGCTCTATTCGGGCATCCGCCGGCTCGGACGCCGGCGTTGGTGAATCTGCTGCGCGATTGGTCTCGCTCCTGGTCGTCGGGCGATTTTCCGGCATTACCAGCCTGTCGAGCGGCAGATACAGCAGATTCCCGGTGCCCTGCGAGTCGACAAACACTTTTGTCGAATTGCCATAAACCTCTTCGATCGCTTCGATGTAGAGTCGCTCGCGAGTAACCTCTGGCGCTTTCTTGTATTCCGCGACCAGCGCCTCGAAACGTGCCGCCTCGCCTTCCGCGTCGGCGATTACGCGGTCCCTGTACGCGCGCGCGTCTTCGAGGACACGCGCCGCATTACCGCGGGCCTTCGGTATGATATCGCGGGCGTATGCATCCGCCTCGAGGCTGTATCGTTCGCTGTCGTTACGCGCTTTCTGGGCGTCGTCGACCGCGGCCTGCACGGCTTGCGGATAATTTACGGTCTCAAGCGAAATTGACGTGACCGTGATACCGGCACCATAGCTGTCGAGCGTATTCTGCAGCACCTCACGTGTCCGTGATGCAATCTCGTCTCGGCGCGTCGTGACGAGCACTTCGAGCTCGCTCGTTCCAACGACTTCGCGCAGTGCGCTTTCCGTGACGTCCTGCAACGTCAGGTCCGGCTCGACTACTTCAAAGCTGTACTTGACGGGGTCCGTTCGACGGTACTGAACAACCATATCGATGAACACATACTGCTCGTCCGCAGTGAGCATTTCGGTACGGTACGCATAATTCGATACCGCGTTCGTATTCACCAAGTCGACCGTCTCTATCGGAAACGGCCAATGCCAGTGCAGACCCGGCATCGTCGTTGTCGTATACGCGCCGAAGCGTTGTACTACGCCACGTTCCGCCTCATCGACCCGATAAAAACCTGTCATCGCCCACGCGATAATCAGCAGAATGA
>JBFHXQ010000077.1:0-10245 GCA_041598895.1 Woeseiaceae bacterium
GTCAGCTCCATGGGGCGTGATCGAAGCGCGTTGGCGACGACGATACCGTCATAGCCGATCTTGACTTCCACGATGTCCGTGACGCCGTTAGCTTCGCAGTTGTCGACCTCGGATTGCTTGATTGCGCGGGACGAATTCGTGATATCGGGATGCTCAGCGCCGATGCCGGCACAGAACAACTTGAGGCCACCCCCGGATCCGGTGGACTCAACCTTGGGTGTCTTGAATGTCGTGCCGCGACCGAATCGCTCGGCAACGACCGTAGAAAACGGGTAGACGGTCGAGGATCCGACAATATAGATGTAGTCTCGTCCGGATTGCGCGAAACTCGGACCGGGTCCTGCTGCCAACAGCAGGCCGGCTACAAGGACTCCAACGAGGGTTTTACGATTTGCCACAATGGTGGTCTCCGCTTGCGAATTTAAACGCGGTCAAGGGTACTGGCCGATTGTTACCGGAATGTTGCAGCCACGCAGCGACAAGGCGTTTCTGGGAATCACCTAAATTCATAATTTCATATGTATTTCATGGATTTAAAATACTTATCTCGAATCGATGAAAAGTAATGAACAGGGCGCAAAGAGCGAGCCGACACTCGCGCTGCTGTGCGAGCTGATACGGCGCCGCTCGGTAACGCCAGACGATGCCGGCTGCCAGAAGCTGCTCGCGGAACGGCTCAATGCGGTCGGCTTTCGCTGCGAGTCGATGCCGTTCGGTGAGGTCACGAACCTGTGGGCGCGACGCGGCAGCGCCGGGCCCGTGCTCTGTTTTGCCGGGCATACGGATGTCGTGCCGCCGGGCAACGCTGAAGCGTGGCTGACCGATCCGTTCGAGCCGGTCATCCGCAACGGCCACGTTTTTGGACGCGGTTCTGCCGACATGAAGAGCGGGCTGGCAGCAATGGTCGTTGCCGTTGAACGCTTCGTTGCTGCGAACCCCGACTTCCCGGGCAGCCTGGCGCTGTTGTTGACCAGCGACGAAGAGGGCCGCGCCAGGGATGGGACCCGCCGAGTCATGGAGACGCTCCGCGACCGCGGCGAATGCATCGACTGGTGCGTGCTCGGCGAACCTTCAAGCCAGAACACCCTTGGCGATGTGGTTCGAATCGGACGCCGGGGATCGCTCAGCGGGCTATTGACGGTCCGCGGCGTGCAGGGACACGTCGCGTATCCGCAGCTCGCCGACAACCCTATTCGTCGGTTCGCGCCGATACTCAACGAATTGCACCAGATCGAGTGGGACCAGGGCAACGAGTGGTTTCCGCCGACCAGTTTTCAGTTTGTCGAAATCGAGGCGGGCGTGGGTTTTCCGAACGTGACGCCCGGTGAACTGCGGGCACGCTTCAATTTTCGGTATTCGACCGAGTGGACCCACGACCAGCTGATGGCACGTGTCGCGGAGATCTTTGACGCATTCGACATCGATTGCGAGTTGAACTGGCATTTGTCCGGCGAGCCGTTCCTGACCGGACCGGGGCGCCTGATCGACGCTGTCCAGGCCGCGGTCGAGGCTGAAACGGGGATCGCACCGCAATTATCGACCGGCGGCGGCACGTCGGATGGACGTTTTATTGCGCCTGCCGGCGCGGACGTCGTAGAACTCGGTCCGGTCAATGCCTCGATTCACAAGGTCAATGAACATGTTGCCGTCGATGACCTTCGCAAGCTGACGGCGATGTACCAGCGCGTCATGGAGCAACTTCTGGTGCCGTGATGAGCGGCGGCTCGGTAGGCAGTGTCGCACTTCAGCCAGCGCGGACCGCGATAACGGAGCGCAGGCGTACCAACGGAAATCAGCGACGCAGGTTGTTCCAGGTGCCGACAACGCTGAGCAAAGCGACCCAGATCAGCACCCAGGTCGGCATCGACAATCCGAGAAACTGCCAGTCGACCTCCGCGCACTCCCCGGATCCCGAAAATATTTTTGTCAGCGCATCGTGAAGCGGAAAATTCTGCATCAGGTAGCCGAACCCGGGGCCGCACGAGGGTACCTGGTCGGGAGGAAGGTGCTGCAGCCACACGTGGCGCGCTGCGACAGCCATGCCACCGATGCCAGTGACTGCCGCAAGCAACGCGTAACCGAACCGACCCGACGCAGCCGGGTGATGCAACGCGGCGACAAGAAAAACCAGGCCCATCGCAACGACAGCGATGCGCTGGAAGACGCACAGCGGACACGGTTCCAGGTTCAGCCCGTATTGGGCGTACAGCGCATATCCGAACAGAGACGCGCAGATCGCGAAACCGACGACATTAAGATGCCGCCTTCCCGGCATTTGCATTGCGCTCACCCGGCTGAAATGTCGGACGATTCTGACAGGTCGGTGTGCCGGACGTCTCGCCCTTGCACCATATAGATCACATACTCGCAGATATTCTTCGCGTGATCGCCGATGCGCTCGAGCGAGCGCGCCGCCCAGGTCACGTTCATCACCCGGCGGATCGATCGAGGATCCTCCATCATAAAGGTAATGCACTGGCGAGTGATCGTCTCGTACTCCTCATCAACGCGTTCGTCCTCGATGACAACCTCCATCGCCTCGTCGACATCGAGGCGAGCAAACGCGTTCATAGCATCCCGGAGCATGTGCGAAACATGATTGCCCAGGTTCTTGAGTTCACGATATGAGTCCGGCGGTCTGTCCATGGCAGCGAGCTTGGACGCGAGAAAGCCGATCTTTTCCGCCTCGTCGCCAATTCGTTCCAGATCTGTGATGGTTTTTATGATGGCAACGATCAGGCGAAGGTCACCGGCTGCCGGCGCTCGCGTTGCGAGGATACGGCTGCATTCCTCGTCTATGCTGACCTCCAGTTCGTTGACCTTGTAATCGTCTTTGGCCACCTGCAGGCCGAGTTCGCTGTCGCCGCTGACAATTGCTGCGATTGCGCGCGACAGCTGCGATTCCACGAGCCCGCCCATCGCAAGGACACTGTTGCGCAGGTCTTCAAGGTCCTTGTTGAACCGACGTGAAATATGATCCGTTAAATCTGATGCTCGCATTGCGAACCCTGATTCTCGACGCCCGAGTCGGTTTATGTCACTCGAATTTGAATTCTACGTCAAGCTGCAATCGCGCGTAATCGTGTTCCATGCCCCGAAAGCGGTCCACCTCGTTGACGAACAGCGTTCCGCCCAGGCTGACGCGCCGCGACAGCGCATATTTGCCTTTCAGAATATGCCCTGACGCATCCGTGCCTCCGCCACCGAAATCCGAGTCGCTGTAGGTGCCGATAACGGAATCTGCCTCCAAATCCTGATAGGTCCAGCTGAATTCCATCGTCCCCTTGTCGCGCGCAGCACCCAGCTTCGCGCCGAACGCGATTGCCGTATCCTCCACGCTGACCTCGTTGTTGCGGGCAATGTGAGCAAATAATCGAAACGGCCAGCTGCCGAGTCGGGTATCAAGCTGCGCGAAAACCTCCGTATCTTTGTACTCGTTGACGTAATTGCCGCTTGCGTCCACGGAGTTCCCGTTCGCGCTGCCATCGTAAAACGGTCTGCTGCCGACCGTATTCGAATAAGCGAAATAGCCCAGCCCCGCCGTCAATACGGCTGCACTGCCGAATTTGTGTTTGACGCCGGCCTGCAGCGCATACAACAACGAATCGTCACTCGAAGATCGTTCCTCGACAGAGAACACACCGGCGGTGCCGAAAAACATGCCGCGACTGTATTTTACGGCGACGCCCTCCGGGTTCAGGTCGCCGTCCCAAATGAGGCCGGTACCTCCCGCGCGGAACAGCGGATTCTTCATCTTGCCGCCAAATACGTTGACACTATCCGCCGCCTTCCAGTCTACGTAGGCCAGATCGACGCCTATGTCCTTCGTGGAAAAGCCGTCGTCGAAGCTCTGGTTCGTGGAAACGGGGTCGTCGCCGCCGCTGGCCAGCTGAAGCACAATTTTGACGCCATCCGTCGCCTGCGCCGATAGTCCGAATCGGGTACGAAAGCGCGCACGTCGTCGATCGACCTCGCCGTCTTCGTCGATACTCTCATGACGCAGGCGAATATCGCCCTTGAGCTCGATGCGGTCCATCCAGGTCTCCTCGTCATGCGCATTCGCGGCCGCCGGCAACATTGCGGCGATGGACGACAGAACGATTGTTTGGAGTCGCGGCTTCATGTGCGTAATCCTTTCTGATCCGGGCGAACGTGTTCTGTGCCCCGAAGGCGTTTCGGGCACGTTAGCGATTTGTTGCGGGGAGGTTACAGATCGGCTATTTCCGACAGATGACAGAAATATTGCAGTTTTGTGACAGACGCATGGCGAGAACACCGACAGACGCACGTCCCAACTAAACCGCCGGAGCGGAGCTAACGTCGCAGCGGAACTCGGGGCGTGCGCGGCGCTGCCGTTGGTATCAGCGACCGACGCTATCGCGGGCAATCGGTACCGGTGGCTCGACGGAAACCCGTTCGGGAGGAAAATGACAGCGGAATTCGCTGCCGCTACCCGGCTCGCTGCGTATGCTGAGCTCGGCATCATGCCGCGAGAGTACGTGCTTGACGATGGCCAGACCGAGTCCAACGCCACCGTCCTCCCGCGCGCGACCGCGATCTACGCGAAAGAATCGTTCGGTGAGCCGGGGAATGTGTTCCGGCGCGATGCCCTCTCCGGTATCCGCGACGATCAGGTCGGCGCCCGCATCGCCGGACCGCCAGGTCAACGTAATCGATCCGTCATCCGGCGTGTGCCGTACCGCGTTGGAGAGAAGGTTTGTAATAAGCGAATCGATTTCCGTCTGGCTGCCTAGCAGCCCCGCCGAGGATTCGATGACGACATCGATCTTCGGAATCCGCGACTCGCCGACGTACGTCGCCTGCGCCCGCGCCAGCGCGGCACCCACATCAACGCTGGCCTGCAGAGTGGCTTTTCCGGCCCCCTCGAGGCTGGACAGCTCCAGCAACTCGCTGACGATTCGTGCCATGCGATTGGCCTGCGCCTGCATTTGTTGTACCGGCCGCGCCAAGTCCTCCGGCACACTCGCATCCTCGGCGAGGCTGTCGAGGTATCCGGTCAGGACCGTCAGCGGCGATCGCAGCTCATGCGATGCATTGGCGACGAAATCGCGCCGCATCTTGCTGAGTTTCACGGTTTCGGTGACATCCCTGATCAGCAGCAATTTCTGGTCCGCGCCGTAGGGCACGATCCGACAGTTGATCCATCGGCCGTCGGAGATGGGGGAAGCGATTTCGATGCTGCGGGCTGAATCGCCTTCGTGAATGAGCTGATTGAACTCCGGATCGCGCACGAGATTATCGATGCGCTGGCCGCGATCCTTCTTGCGCTTAATGCCCGCTAACGCTTTTGCTGCGCGGTTGCACGCTACTATCTCATTGTCGCGATCGAGAATGACCGCACCGTCCGGCATCGCGTTCGTGGATTTGCGAATCTCTTTTAGGAGCTGTCGCTGCCCCGACTTATACCGATTTGCTCGATCTCGCTCGTACTTGAATCGCGACAGAAGCTTTTGCCAGATGCCCTCGCCCGGCCCGACGGCGTCGAAGTCGAGGGTGTCGAGCGCAATCTCGAATGTGAGCAATTGTCGAACCAGCCAGGCCAGGGCGAGCAGCGCGGCAAGCAGCAAGCCGATGACCAGCTGGTCGTACAGCCAGCCTATAAGAGCCCCGGCTCCGAGCAGCAGCGCGAGGCCGACGACGTATTTGCGACCCGTTTCCGACACGTTAGGGACGCTCTGGGTAACGGCCCATCAATGACCTGACCGTGACGTCAGGTTGTTCGCGTCGAGAATCGATAGCCGGCACCTCGCACGGTCTGGATGTAATGGTCGGCCCGCCCCGCTGCCAGCGCCTTCCGCAAGCGGCGAACGTGCACATCCACGGTCCGTTCTTCAACATAGACATTCGCGCCCCAAACGCGATCCAGCAGCTGTGCTCGACTATACACCCGGTCCGGATGCGTAATGAAAAAATGCAGCAGACGATATTCTGTCGGTCCGAGGCGGATATCATCACCATCCGCCGTCACGCGATGTCCCGCGCCATCGAGCGTCAACACGCCGGCATGAATCAGGGCATCGTCATCGCCCTGCGCACGGCGCAGTACCGCCTGTATTCTGGCAACGAGTTCTCTCGGGCTGAACGGTTTGGTGATGTAGTCGTCGGCGCCGCTCTCGAGACCGGTAATTTTGTCGAATTCCCCGGCCTTCGCCGTCAGCATGATGATCGCAAGATCGGCATTTGCCTCGTCTCGTTTCAACATGCGCACCAGTTCGAGACCGCTCATGTCCGGCAGCATCCAGTCGATCAATGCGAGATCGGGGCGCGCATCCGCAAGCTGCTGTCGTGCCGTTCCGCAGTCCGGTGCTTCCAGCGTCTGATAGCCGGCACGTCCAAGATGGAAGGCAATCATCTCGCGGATTGGTGTCTCGTCTTCAACGATGAGAATTTTTTTCGCAGCCATACGTACATCTCAAAGGCCGGCGACGACAAGACAATGCGACGCGCGCTCACGCGCACGCGCACCTGATTCGAACGGTCCGGGCAATTCTGCCAGATTACAGCAGCCGAATATTACAGGTCTGTTACGACGGTTTGACCTGAGGATCAGCCACCTTGTGTCGCAAATAAATCGGTGAGGCCTGTGCCGGGTCGACCACGCATCCGGACGCCAACTTGCGCATGCCCAAGGCCAGCAGGTGACGTGCCCTGGGATGTCGATGGTCCGAGAGTCGCCGGAACAGGTCGTGGTTCTGCTCAAAGAAATCCGGAAAACGGCACCAGCCGTCACCGGCCGCAACTCTCACCCCGGCCGCTTGCGCATCGAGAAACGCGAGGCGTCCCTGGACGTGAACCTGCTCCGCATGCATCGGGCTGGGCAGGTTTTCCGCATTCTTGCAGTAGTGCCCCAGGTAGACTTCTCCCAAGTGCGCGTCCTGCGCCACGACGACCTCTTCGATGCCGGCTTCGGACAGTGCGGCGGCTGCAACGGCTGCCAGTGAGGACACGGGTACGATGCCGAGGCCGGACGCATAGGCGATACCCTGCGCTACCGACGTCGCTATGCGAACGCCGATGAACGAACCGGGGCCAACGCCGAGCACGATGCCATCGAGATCCCGAAACGTGACTGCGGCCTCCGTAACCAGCTCACGAATCATCGGCACAATGAGGTTCGTGTGCTCACGGGGGCGTTCCGCATGTCGTTCGATGATGTCCTCACCGCATTGGAGTGCGGCCGTGCAGCTCAATGAGGATGTGTCGAGGGCGAGGACCTTCACGCCACTCGGCCTTTCGCCTCGTGTGCCGCGAAGAAACGGCGCACATCCGCTGCATCGTCCGTGGTACCCATCGGTTTGAGGCTGTCGAGGAACTGCTGCCCGTAACCTTTCGAGGAAATCCGCGGGTCACAGATGACCACGACGCCGTGGTCGCTGGCGTCGCGCAGGAGCCGCCCGGCACCCTGCTTCAGCGCAATGACGGCCTGCGGCACCTGATGCTCGATGAATCCGTTACCACCGTGGCGGCGAATGAATTCCAGCCGCGCCATCATCAGCGGATCGGCAGGCGACGCAAACGGCAGCTTGTCGATTACGACCAGCGTCAGAGCCTGGCCACGCACGTCGACGCCTTCCCAGAACGTGCCGGTGCCGAGCAGGACTGCGTCGCCGAGATCACGAAAACGCCGCAGCAGCTCATCCCGCGGCGCGGTGCCCTGCGCAAGAAGCGGCCTGCCGCAACGTGCCGACGTATTCGAACGAAACCAGCGCTTGGCCCCGCTGAGCGCGCGGTGACTCGTAAACAGCAGAAACGCACCGCCAGCGGTCATCTCGAGGAGCGGCGCGACGGCCTCCAGTACGGCCTGCGTATGTTCCGGATCCGACGGCGCCGGCAGACCTCGCGGCAAATAGACCAGACCATTCTCCGCGAGCGGAAACGGGCTGGGAAACGTCAGTCCCGTCGCATTGACCAGGCCCATGCGCGACGTGAAATGGGAGAAGTCCTCGCCGACAGCGAGCGTTGCAGACGTAAATACCCAGGCCTGATCCGCATTGTCGATCAGCCCGTGAAGCGTCCCCGAGACGTCGAGCGGTGTAAGGTTCAGGCGCAGGCTGCGCGGGTTTACCTCGAGCCAGCGCAGACCGTCCCAGACGTCATCGCCCGTCACGAGCGTCAGGCGTTCCGTCAGTCCGGCGAGCTGTTCAGCGCATTTCTCTATGCCGATCGAGGCATCCCCGAATTCGCGCAGCGCGTCGCCGAGCTCGTCGATGCGCAAGTGCAGGTTGTCGAGCGAACTTCGCAGATCCGCCACCAGTGCCTCCAGCTGGTGGCGACCCTCGGCACGCGGTGCTGCGGCGCGCAGTTCGAGAATCGCGGTCTGCACGCCGTCGATGCGACGGTCCAGTTCCGGCTGTCGGAAGGCCAGCGTCGCTGCACGCACGTCTTCCACGACCCTGTCAACTTCGCGGGTACCGATGCGCACACCGAAAAATTGCGTTGCGAGGTCCGGAATCTGATGGGCCTCATCGAGGATGAATGCCTCTGCCCCCGGCAGAAATTCAACGAAGCCCGCTTCCTTGAACGCGAGGTCGGCAAGCAGCAAATGGTGATTGACGACGACCAGGTCTGCCTCCTGCGCCTGGCGCCTGGCGCGAACGACATGGCAGTCATCGAAGAACGGGCATTTTTGACCGTGGCAATTGTCCATCGTCGACGTGACCAGTGGCCAGACCGGCGAGTCTTCGCTGACCTCGATCAGCTCAGCGCGATCTCCCGTTTCCGTTCGATGCCGCCACTGGCGCACTGCGTCAGCATCGTCGGCGAGGCTGCCGGCTGGCTCGGTCAGCTGCTCGAGACGCTGCAGGCACAGATAGTTGGCCCGGCCCTTCAACAGCGCCGTGCGGATCGGCCGACCTACGGCCTTGCCGATCAGCGGCAGGTCGCGATGATAGAGCTGGTCCTGGAGCGCCTTCGTGCCCGTAGAGATGATCGTCTTCTTGCCGCAAAGCAGTGCCGGCAGCAGGTACGCGAACGTCTTGCCGGTGCCTGTACCGGCCTCCACGACGAGCTTGCCATTTGTCGCCAACGTTTCCGCGACCGCTTCGGCCATCCAGGCCTGTCCGGCACGCGGCTGAAATCCGCGCAGATGTTCGATCAGCGGGCTAGCGGCGCCGAAGAATGTGCCGAGGTCCGTCACGCCACGGAGATTACACGCTTCACCGTCATTTGACAGGCGATCGTTTGACGGAATTGCTTCTGGAAATGCTTTGCTGCACCCGTCAGATCGCGCCGGCTCCGGCGCAGCCTGACGCCGGTCCCCCTAACGACCAATCCTCAGCGCCGGCCGGCGATTTTTTTCAGCGAATGCTGATCTGCCTTGATGGAAAAGCGCAAGAACGGTCCCTGTGCCGTGTATCGCGCCTCACGAAAGTCGCTGTCGTCGAATCCGGTCAGGTTGTAGCCGAGCGACACCCAAACGTTGTCGAGCAGGTTATAGCCGACATCGATGCCGAAGCCGTAGTCGATGATTTGCGCGCCGTAGGAGTGGTAGACGCTGGCATTTGCACCGATGTCCCAGCGACTCCGCAGCCCGCGGCGAACGTCGACGCCGATCAGATCGGTAAAGCCGGTGAACGAATCGCCGTCGAAGTTGCTGCGCACATATTTGAACGCATACTGCAGCGATAGATTCATCGCCGCGCTGAAGCGGCGGTGCGCGTTGAAGTTGTTGATGATCCGCCAGCTGCTCTGCCCGCCCGTACCCGGGTCGACCTCGTCGTACACGAGATCGACGCGATCCAGAAACGCCCATTTGCTGTCGGCCAGCCGGTACGCCCAGCCGAACCGCAGATCTGCGGCGGTAGCGGCACCGCCCCCAAGCATGTCGCTGTCGAATAGCGTCAGGCTGGCTGACAGGCCGTGACCCGCGGTCGGCTCGCGATACCAGCCCACGAGCAGCGATTTGCGCTCTTCCGTGTCCGAATTACGAACTTCGATGCGGGAATTTGCGCTCCACTCATCGGCGCTGTACATCGCGCCAACGAATGCCGACAGGTAGTCGTCGTTCCGCGAGCCGGACGCGAGTTCACGATCGGAATCGAGAGTGCGTGCGCCCGAGTGAATCAGCGTATTCGTCTGGTCGAGGCCGATATCGAGCGTCCAGCGATCGTTAAGCTGAAATCCCTGAACCAATCCGACGTTGGCGAACAGGCGCGGGCCAAATTCGGTCACTTCATTCGTGACGGTACTGTTGATTTGTGCCCGATTCCAGGGAGCCGCGCGCAC
>JBFHXQ010000078.1:0-10102 GCA_041598895.1 Woeseiaceae bacterium
AAAAAACGCTGCCAATCGAACACCCCGACAACGCCCTAAAGCTCAAGCCGCACCGGCCTGTGTCGCCCGGGCTGTCCCTGCATGCGGCTTGCCCTTGCTGGTTTTCAAGACCAGTGCATTCAACCGCTCTGCCACCTCTCCACACGAAAAAACGCTGCCAATCGAACACCCCGACAACGCCCTAAAGCTCAAGCCGCACCGGCCTGTGTCGCCCGGGCTGTCCCTGCATCCGGCTTGCCCTTGCTGGTTTTCAAGACCAGTGCATTCAACCGCTTTGCCACCTCTCCGTGAAACCTTGGCAGGCGAAGATCCCAAAACCGCCCGACGGTTCAAGCCGCGCCGAGCCGTGTCGCACGAGCCATCTCCGCATGCGGCTTGCCCGTGCTGGTTTTCAAGACCGGTGCATTCAACCGCGCTGCCGGCTCTCCGGCAACGCTCGGGGCGCCGGCGAATTGTGCGTGGCGCGTCTATTGGATTCAACCGGGCTTCGCATTGACGTTGAAATTCCGGCGCGCGGTGCCAGTATGTACCTGGAGTCCATACAGATTGCATCACGCACACGGCTCTGGGCTCGCGCGTTTGAAACGCCTTGGTACCGGTGTCAGCAATGAACTTTAAGTATGCGATATAACTTATTGATAATTAAATTTTTAATCTTTGGACTTGCAGTCGCTGCCACAGCCCAGGAAACGACTGAGGCGCCACCGTGCGAGGCGGATGCGCGGTTCGCCGAATTCGACTTCTGGATCGGCGACTGGGACGTCTTCGACGGGTCCGGCCGGTGGGTCGGCCACAATCGTATCGAGAGCGCGCAATCGGGCTGCGTACTGGTCGAACATTGGTACGGCGCGTCCGGTGGGACCGGCATGAGCATCAACTATTTTGACGCCGTGAGCGATCAGTGGGTACAGGTTTGGAATGCGTCCGGAGGAATGCAAATCGATATACGCGGCGGACTGACGGAAGACGGGATGCTGTTGACCGGCAAGATTCACTATTTGACGACCGACAAGACCGCGGATTTCCGCGGCCTTTGGACGCCACTGCACGACGGGCGTGTCCGGCAATTTTTCGAGCAGTCGAATGACGGCGGCCGCTCGTGGTCGCCATGGTTCGAAGGATTTTACAGCCGCGTTTCGGGCCGCTGAGGGAAGACGACCGATGGTGAACAGAGACTCTGCGAATTTGCGCGGCGTTCCGCTCGGCAATCCGATCGCTAACGCGCTTGTGATCGTCGTCGGGGTGCTGGCAATTGCCGCGGCAATCGTGCTGGGCTTTTTCGCGTTCCTGATTCTCAGCGCCATCATGACCGTGTTGACCGCAGCGGTCGGCGTGAGGCTTTGGTGGCTGAGGCGCTCGCTGCTTCGTGCGCACGGCCGGAGCGATGCGACGCGCCCGCAACGGCCCGGCGCGGACGTTATCGAGGGAGAGTATCGCGTGCTCGATCGGGATTCCGACAGATCGTAGTCAACGTCGAAAAAACTGCGTAAAGTCGCAAAAAATGCGCACGCCCCTGACAGAAGAAGAGCGCCGCCGTCGCCGCCGCCGTCGCCGAATCCAGATTGTCGTCATCTATACGGCCATCGCGATCGGGCTCGCCTGGTTTTTCGAGTCGCAGGCTACCACCACGGTCATTTTTGTACGCCACGCCGAACGAGCGGCCTCGCCCGCGACCGATCCGGGACTCAGCGATGCTGGCAGGAAGCGTGTCGCGGAGCTCACGCGGCAGCTCGTCGATGCGGACGTCGTCGCGGGGATCGACGCAATCTACGCAACGCCCTTTCGGCGCGCTCAGGAAACCGTGCGGCCACTCGCCGACGCACTCGACCTGCCGATCAACACCTACGATGCTGCCGACACTGAAGCCGTGCTCGAGGCAATATTGAAGAATCACAAGGGAAGAATCATCTTGCTCGTCGGGCACAGCAACACGATTCCGGAGCTGATTGCGAATCTCGGCGCCAGTAAGCTGGTGCCGCCGATCGCCGAGAACGAGTACGACAATATCTACATCGTCTCGATTCCGTGGTTCGGCAAAACGAAGACGATCCGGCTACGCTACGGTGACCCGTATCACCGCGCAATCGCAGATTCCTGAGGCCTGGCAATTCGGGCAAAATAACCGCCGTGTTCAACCAGGCTCAAATACTCATCAAAACGGACGGTCGCGGCACGTACGAACTAACGCGCCGAATCCAGACGCTCGTCGGCGACTCCGGAGTGACCACAGGCACGGCGAACATCTTCATTCGCCACACGAGCGCGTCGCTGATGCTGTGCGAGAATGCGGATCCAGCTGTCCTGCGGGATCTCGAGGCGTTCATGGGCCGCCTCGCACCCGACGGCGATGCTATCTTCACGCACACGGCGGAAGGCGCCGACGACATGCCGGCGCATGTGCGGAGCGTACTGACCCAGACCGACCTGAACATCCCGATCCGCAACCGGCGCTGCGACCTCGGCACCTGGCAAGGGATTTACCTGTGGGAGCATCGGCATGCGCCGCACGATCGCAGCATCACGGTCACGATTTGCGGAGAGTAAGTCGGTGTCAGCCGCTTTGGTCCGCCCGGATTCCCGCCGTTTCCCGTAGAACGATCGCTTTCCTGATGAACTCGTCATGCCGTCCGATCATGATGTCCGCAAGAACGGCATCCTGAATTTTGCGGTCCTGACTGATCAGGTAAGTTGCCCGGCGTACGCCGACGCCGAACGGCCCGTCGACGTCGTACATTTTGATCACTACCTTGTCCGGGTCGCTCAACAGCAGGAACGGAAGCTCATATTTGTCCCGAAATCGCGCATGGCTGTCCACGTCCTGCGGGCTTACGCCGGCGATGCGCATGCCGACTGACTGTATATCCTCGTGAACATCGCGGATCGCACAGGCTTCCTTCGTGCACCCTGGCGTAAAGTCTGCCGGGTAGAAGTACAGGATCAGCGGTCCGTCCTTCAGCAGATCGGACAGCGAAGTCTCGCTACCTTCGTCGTTCGGCAAGACGAATTCGGGCGCGCGGGCACCTGGTTTCAGCATTGGTTTACTCCTGCCTTGACGCCTGCTTGGGACACTTTGGCCGAATCGCGCCCCGACCATGATTCGAACATGGGACCCCCAGATTAGGAATCTGGTGCTCTATCCGGCTGAGCTACCGGGGCAGCGTGCCGATAGTAGCAGCTTGCTCGAGGCGATCTCAAAATACGGCGCGCTGTGTGTCAGCCGTCGCGTATCGCCTTGTACGCGTCGAGCGCCCGCTGACGAGCTTCGCCGTGATCGACGATCGGCACGGGATAGTCTTTGCCCAGCGTGAGTTCCGCCGAACTCAGCAGGTCTTTCTTCAGCGTCCAGGGCGCGTGAATCACGTCGCCGGACAGGTTGCCGAGTTCCGGCACCCAGCGCCGAACGTAGGCACCGTCCGGATCGAATTTCTTGCCCTGCAGCACAGGGTTGAATATTCGGAAATACGGTGCGGCATCGGTACCGCAGCCGGCAACCCATTGCCAGCTTGCCGAATTGTTACCGAGATCCGCATCCACCAGCGTATCCAGAAACCAATCCGCACCGCGCTGCCATGGAATCATCAGATCCTTTACGAGAAACGACGCGACGACCATGCGCACGCGGTTATGCATCCAGCCGGTCGCCCACAGCTGCCGCATGCCGGCGTCGACGATCGGATATCCGGTACGGCCGCTCTGCCAGGCCCTAAGATGTTCGTCACTGTCTGCCCACGGAAAGTCCTCGAACTCCTCCCGCAGCGGCTTTTCCGGAAGCTCGGGAAAGTGATACAGGAGGTAAGAGCTGAAATCCCGCCAGTAGAGCTGGCGCAAAAAGGCTTCTGCCCCCTTGCCGCTTCGGGCTGCGGTCGCGGAATTGCGCACGGCGTGCCAGATTTGCCGGGGGCTTATCTCGCCGAAATGCAAATGCGGCGACAGCCGCGACGTGTTGTCCTTATCGGGCCGGTCGCGGTCCTTCGCATAGTCCTTGACGGCGGTGCAGGCAACGTCGAGCCGGTCGAGGGCGCCGTCTTCGCCTGGCGTCCACGTCTCCCTCAGACCGCCGGCCCAATCCGGTGTACTCGGCAGTAGCGACAGATCATCGAGATCCAGAGTCTCGATATCGTCACCTGCGGTGCTGAGGGGCGAGGGCACGGGGCAGGGTTGGGCCGGGTCGCCGAGCTCCGCCGACGCTTTCCAATACGGCGTGAACACCTTGTAGGGAGTGTCGTTTTGCGTCATCGGGCCACCGGGACTGCGCAGCAGATAGTCGTGCACGGCGTGAATGGCAAGCGATTCGCCGAGCGCGTCGTCGAGTCGCTGCTCCTGCCGCCGTGCCCCCGGCTCGTAGCGGCGAGCGTAATAGACCGCGTCAGCGCCAGTGGCTGTTGCAATCTCGCCAATCGCCTTTTCCGGCCTGTCGCGGCGAAGGATGAGGCGCCCGTGACGGCGCCGCAAATCCTTATCGAGGCTCGCCAAACTGTGATGCAGCCACCAGCGGCTTGCGCCCCCGTGGTCGAGATCGTCCAGTACATACAGCGGTATTACGCGGCGCCCCGCCTCCGCTGCTGCGATGAGAGCCAGGTTGTCGCACAGGCGCAGATTGCGGCGGAACCACAGAATCGCGGGTTTCATGACCGGGTACCGTTTGACGTCGGAAGGGCTATGTTACCGCCACTTGTGTCACGAACCTGTATGCGAATGTAACAAAGGATTTCAGGCCATTGGAGCACACCCCTGGCACTCGTACCATGCAGCGCATACATTTTCGAGGACTCGACATGAGCACCGTTGCCGCCAAAGCCGTGGATTGGACTGAGACCGGTCTCGTTCCGGATACTGTAATCCGTCACGGTATCCGTCGACTTCTGGACCGAAAGCTCAAAGAAATCCGCGCTGCCAGCGTCGAGGACTCGGCCGATATCAAGAACGCGTTCGTGGCGATGATGAATGCATCACCCGTTGCACCCGTTCCCGACAAGGCAAACGAACAACACTACGAGGTGCCGGCCGAGTTCTTCGCGAGCGTGCTCGGTCCGCGTCGGAAATACAGCTGCTGCCTCTGGCCGGACGGTGTCGACGCGATCGGCGAGGCAGAGCGCGAGGCATTGAAGCTAACGACCCAGCGCGCGCAAATCGCGGACGGCATGCGGATTTTGGAGTTGGGGTGTGGCTGGGGATCGCTGACGCTTTGGATTGCGGAAAACTTCCCCAATTCGCACGTCACGGCCGTTTCGAATTCGCGCTCGCAGCACGATTTCATCACCGCACGGGCGCGCGAGGCCGGCATCAGGAACATTGACGTTCGCGTTGCCGACATGAACACGTTTGCCACGGAGCAGAAATTCGACCGCATTGTCTCCGTGGAAATGTTCGAGCATATGCGCAACTACGGCGAGTTGTTCAAGCGAATTGCACATTGGCTCGAGAATGACGGCCGATTTTTTATGCACATCTTTTGTCACCGAACGACACCTTACGAATTCATCGACAAGGGTCCGAGCGACTGGATGAGCCGACACTTTTTTTCCGGCGGCATCATGCCGAGCGCCGATTTGCCTCTGCTCTTCCCGGAGCATCTCAACATCGAGAGTCGCTGGCACTGGAGCGGCCAGCACTATGCCCGGACGCTGCGGGCATGGCTCGATGCGACGAATGCCTGCAAGGCAGAACTTCTGCCGATTCTCGCGGCCACTTACAGCGCGGCCAACGCAGAGCGCTGGTGGATGCGCTGGCGAATTTTTTTCATGGCCTGTGAAGAGCTGTTTGCCTATCGGGACGGCGAGGAGTGGTTCATCGGGCATTACCTGTTGCGCAGGGCGGGTAACTGATCATGCATCTGTTACTCAACGTGGCTGCATTCAAGATCGGCTGGGTATCATCCGTTGTCGGCGCTGCGCAGCAAATGCCCTGGATCGGTCCTGTCGTTGTCGCCATAGCGGTTGCCGTGCATCTCCGGTTTTCTCCGCGACCCGCAGCGGAGATGCTTCTGCTCGCTGCATGCGCGCTGCTGGGCGGCCTGTTCGACAGCCTGCTGGTTGCATCCGGTTGGGTGCAGTACCCATCCGGTCTCGTCAGCCCCCTGCTGGCACCGTACTGGATTGTCGGTATGTGGGTCTTGTTTGCCACCACGCTTAACGTTTCGTTGCGCTGGCTCAAATCGCGCAAAGTGCTTGCCGCCATGATTGGCGCAATATCCGGGCCCTTGTCCTACGTCGCCGGAGCCGGGCTCGGCGCCATAGAGTTCCTGGATCGGGCGACCGCACTCATGGCGCTCGCTATTGGCTGGGCCGTCATTCTTCCGCTGGTCTTGCATATCGCGGACTTGTGCGATGGCGTTACCGTCGGCAATCCGGCAGCCGGTAACCTGCGCGGGGAGTCGGCATGAACGCGCAGACTTACCTGACTGCCCTTGGCGTGCTTGTGGGCGTCGGTTTCGTCGCGTGGCTCGTCAGCATCCCGAAGCGCGACGTCAGTTTCGTTGACAGCCTCTGGTCGCTGTTTTTTCTGATTGCGGCCGGCGTGTATGCCGCGGCGGCGGGCGCGCTGACAGTGCGTGCTGGTGTCGTACTGATCCTCGTCGCCATCTGGGCGCTGCGCCTCAGTATTTACATTACCGTACGCAACTGGGACGAGCCCGAGGATTCACGCTACCAGGCAATCCGAGCAAAAAACGAGCCGGGGTTCATCTACAAGAGCCTGTACATCGTATTCGGATTCCAGGCGCTGCTTGCATGGATCGTGTCTCTCCCACTGCTGCCGGCTATTGCATCGACAGATCCGCTTGGTGCCGTCGACTACGCGGCGATCCTGCTGTGGCTGCTCGGATTCACATTCGAAGCGCTCGGAGACTGGCAGCTGGCGCGCTTCAAGGCCGATCCGTCGAATCGGGGCAAGGTCATGGATCGTGGGCTGTGGCGGTATACGAGGCACCCGAACTACTTCGGCGATTTCTGCGTCTGGTGGTCGTTTTACCTGTTCGCCGTCGCGGCCGGTGCCTGGTGGAGCGTCGTTTCGCCGCTGATCATGTCATTCCTGCTGCTGCGCGTGTCTGGCGTCGCGCTACTTGAAAAGTCGATTACGGATCGACGGCCCGGGTACGCCGATTACATTCGCCGCACCAATGCCTTCTTCCCGGGCGCACCGCGGCGCCTGCGGTCGACCAACGAGGTTTGATCATGAGACAAAAGCTTGCCCTGCTCATCGCTGCGATCCTGGTCCTGACCGCCTGTGGCGCCGTATACGCTCTGGATAGTCAGAATACCGACCGGACGCTCGTTTTCGACGTGTATCTCGACGATACGAAAATCGGCTATCACCGCTTCGAATTTTTGCCGCAGCGGAATGGGCGCGCTGTCGTCAGCGAGGCCAATTTTGATGTCAAGTTCCTGTTTTTCACTGCGTTCCGCTACCGCCATCGGAACTCCGAGCTGTGGTCGGGCGATTGCCTGGCTGAAATCAACGCCGAAACAAACTCGAACGGCAAGCGCACCATGGTTAGCGGGGAGCGCACGGAAGCCGGATTTCTCGTCGACACGGGTGATGGTCCAGAGCAACTTCCGGGCTGCGTCATGTCATTTGCCTACTGGAATCCTTCGTTCCTGGAAGAGGCGCAGCTGTTGAATCCTCAGACGGGTGAATTTCTTGCCGTAGACGTGGAAGAGCTTGCGCCGACCGCGGTCGACATTGGCGGTAAGGACGTACCCGCGCGGCCGTACCGACTGACGGCTCAGAAAGTGGAGCTGACGGTCTGGTATTCCCTCGACAACGAGTGGTTGGCGCTCGAGTCGGCTGCGAAGGGCGGCCGGATTCTGCGCTACGAGCGAGCCTGAGATGCGCACCGGCCTTTTCCTGCTCATTATCCTGGTGCTGAGCGGCGTGAGCGCATGCGCCACACAGGGAACCGATATGCAGACTGTCGATTACGTAGACATCGAGCGATTCATGGGAGATTGGTATGTCATTGCCAACATCCCGACGATTCTGGAAAGAGGCGCCCATAACGCCGTCGAGTCCTACGAGCTGAACGCCGACGGCACGATCGCCACGACGTTTACGTTCCGCAAAGACGGGGTCGACGGCAAGCGCAAGGAGTTCAATCCCACCGGATTCATTCGCAACGAGGAGACCAACGCGACCTGGGGCATGCGTTTCGTCTGGCCGTTCAAGGCGGATTATCGCATCGTCTACCTGAACGACGAATACACACAGACCGTCATTGGTCGGCAAAAGCGCGACTACGTCTGGATCATGGCACGGACACCGACAATACCGGAGGCGGACTACGAACGGCTCGTGTCCTTCGTGGCATCGATCGGGTACGACACGAGCCAGCTCAGAAAAATACCGCAACAATGGTGAGCCCCATGACAACGGATCATCTGTCGTGAAAATTGCAGTCGTCGGTACCGGAATTGCCGGCAACGTGGCTGCTTATCGGCTTCGGGATGCGCATGACGTTACGGTCTACGAGGCAGCCGACTACGTGGGCGGGCACACGAACACGATCGACGTCGTCGAAAACGGACGTAGCATTCCCGTCGACACCGGGTTTATCGTGTTCAACGATCAGACGTATCCGAACTTTCTCGCACTTCTCGACGAGATAGGGCAGGCCTCGCAGGAAAGCGTGATGAGCTTCAGCGTGCAGGCCGAAAATCCCGAACTCGAATACAACGGCTCGTCGCTCGCAGCGCTGTTTGCGCAGCGGCGCAATATCCTGAGGCCGCCGTTCTATCGAATGATTCGCGACATCCTGCGATTCAACAGGTACGCGCCGAGGGTGGCTGAGGGCGCAACGGACTCCGAGACGCTCGGCAGCTACATCCTGGAACACGGGTACAGCCGAGAATTCCTGAATCATTATCTGGTCCCCATGGCTGCGGCGATCTGGTCGTCGGAGCCGGAATCGATTCTGGACATGCCGCTCAAATTTCTTGTGCGTTTTTTCGCGAACCACGGCCTGCTGCGGCTGCGGGACCGGCCGCGGTGGCGGGTGATCAAAGGCGGATCGCGGGAATACGTCACGAAACTCGTCGCCGGCCATCGCGGCCGCATCCGGCTCGGCACGCCGGTGCTGTCGATTCGGCGCCATCCGGACAGCGTCGCAGTCAGGACCAAAGACGCCGGCGTGGAGTTTTTCGACAGCGTTTTCCTGGCCTGCCACAGTGACCAGGCGCTCGCCCTGCTGGAGGACCCGACAGCGGTCGAATCCGAGGTCCTGGGTGCGATACGCTATCAGCACAATGAGGCGATCCTGCACACGGATTCGTCGCTGCTGCCGAAGCGGCGCCGCGCATGGGCCGCCTGGAATTACCACATTCCCGACGATCCGCGCGCTCACGTCGCGGTAACCTACAGCATGAACATTCTGCAAGGGCTTCGCTGTCGCGAGCAGTACTGCGTAACTCTGAACAATGATCAGAAGATCGATCGCGAGCGTATCCTGCGCCGCATCGGCTACGAGCACCCGGTGTACACGCGCGGCACGGTCGCCGCACAGAAACGACAGGCAGAGCTGAATTCGGATCGAACGTATTATTGCGGCGCCTACTGGCGAAACGGCTTTCACGAGGACGGTGTAGTCAGTGCGCTCGCGGCGCTTGGGCATTTCGAGGAGCGGCTGCGGCATGCAGAGTTGCATCTACGAAGGGCGAGTTAGACACACGCGCACCAGCCCGGTGATGCACAGGTTCAGCTACCGACTGTTCCTGATGTACCTCGACCTTGAAGAGCTGCCGGAGCTGTTCGAGCGACGCTGGCTCTGGTCGGGACGGCGTCCGGCGATTGCACAATTTCGGCGCAGCGATCACCTCGGCCCCGACCACGAAGCGCTCGACGAATCGGTGCGCAAGCTCGTTGCCGCGAAGAGCGGGCGGCGCCCGCAGGGACCCGTTCGGCTGCTGACAAACCTCAGCTACTTCGGGTACTGCTTCAACCCCGTCAGTTTTTACTACTGCTTTGACGAGACGGATTCGACGGTCGAGACGATCGTGGCTGAGGTCAATAACACGCCGTGGGGTGAGCAACACTGCTACGTCCTCGAGTGCGGGCCGGACCGGGCGCGCAACGGCGCTTGGCGCTTCGCACCTGACAAGGCGCTGCACGT
>JBFHXQ010000079.1:0-10017 GCA_041598895.1 Woeseiaceae bacterium
AGGATTTAGATTGGCAGACAGCAGGTTTCAACGCGTCATCAACCGCCGTCAGGTTTTTGCGCTCGCGTTTGGCGCGATGATCGGCTGGTCGTGGGTCGCGCTGACCGGCGTTTGGATCATCAATGCCGGATCCGTGGGCGCGATGCTCGCATTCGTCGCGGGCGGCGCGTCGCTCGTGTTCGTCGGGTTGACGTATGCCGAGCTTGCATCCGCGATGCCGCAGGTGGGCGGCGAGCACGTCTATTCGTATCGCGCGCTCGGCCGCACGGCGTCGTTCGTGTGCACCTGGGCGATCCTGCTCGGCTACGTGTCGGTCGTCGCGTTCGAGGCGGTGGCGCTGCCTACCGTCCTCGAATACCTGGTCCCGAATTTCAGCCGTGGCTACCTGTGGACCGTTGCCGGCTGGGACGTCAATGCGACCTGGGTACTCACAGGCGCCGCTGCCGCCGTCGCGATGATCGTCATCAATATCATCGGCATTCGTACCGCGGCGAAGCTGCAGTTTGTCGTCGTCTGCATCGTGTTGCTGAGCGGCATCGCGCTCGTCGGCGGTGCGGCTTCGAGCGGCGACTCGGCCAACGCCGCGCCCCTGTTCGCGGGCGGCCTGGCCGGGTCGCTGTCCGTGCTCGTCATGGTGCCTTTTATGTTCGTCGGTTTCGACGTCATTCCGCAGTCGGCGGAAGAGATCAACCTGCCTTTCGGCGACATCGGTCACGTGCTGATTCTGTCAGTCGCGCTCGCGGTGCTCTGGTATGTACTGGTGATTCTCGCCGTCGGCGTTGCGATCCCGGCAGACCAGATCCGCGATTCACGACTGCCGACCGCCGATGCCGCCGCGGCGGTTCTCGGCGGCACCCTTGCCGGCAAGCTTCTCGTAGTCGGCGGCGTCGCCGGAATACTGACGAGCTGGAACGCGTTCCTGATCGGTGCAAGCCGGGCACTTTTCGCACTCGCCCAGGCAGGGCAGGTGCCGAAGACGTTTGCGAGCCTGCATCCGCGCTTTCGCTCGCCCCATCACGCCATCTACCTGGTCGGCGGGCTGTCCGTGATCGCGCCGCTGTTCGGGCGGCCAGCGCTGGTTTGGCTCGTCGATGCGGGCGGCCTTGGCATAGTGACCGCCTACATCATGGTGGCGCTGTCGTTTATCGTATTGCGTGCGCGGGAGCCCGGTATGCCGCGGCCGTATCGCGTTGCCGGCGGCAACATTGTCGGCGGACTGGCGTTGGTGCTGTCCGTCGCCCTTGCGACGCTGTATCTGCCGTGGAGTCCGGCGGCGCTGGTCTGGCCCGAGGAGTGGCTGATCGTGATTGCGTGGTGCGTGCTCGGTGGGGTCTTCTGGTTGAGGTCGCGGGCCTAGGTCGAGCAGCTCGCGTTGGCGTTCTGGTTTTCAGCCAATCGTCATTACAATGTGGGAAGCACAAATTCAGTCATCGGGCGCGTTTGATTAACCCCTCGAGCCCGCGCTGCAAACTGCATTGCCACGATAGGAAGCCTGTACAAAGCAATGGTCGGTTCTGAGTGCAAATCATGCGGGCCGTAAATATCTTGAGAATACTCTTGTTTTTGCCACCGGTGGTTTGGGCCAGCGGGCTATCAGATCATCCCGCAGACGTCGATGATTTCATCGATCGCCGCGAAATCTGCGATCACTTTCGGGGCGAAGAGCCGTACGACGCCGAGCGCGCCGAGTTTCTCGCAAAGCGACTTGCGGAGACCTGCAGCGGAACGGATCGCGAGCTTAGATCGTTGAAGCAAAAATACGGCGACGAGCATGCAGTGCTTCGCGCACTCGAGCGATTCGAGGACGACATCGAAGGCGGTATTCGGGTGGAGGATGTCGCCGTTGGTTCCTCGGGCGCGTCAGTAAGCGACGCCGCGCCGCCGACGCCGCCGGCGTTCGTACTGAACTACCTGGACGTCGCCGGCCTCGAGTACGATCTGCCGCGCGGACGCTTCGACGAATACCTGCTTGCGCTGTTTCTCGACCAGAACAAGCGCGCACCTTGGTCGATTACCGCGGATTTTACCGGCGACGGAACGCCTGATTGGGCGGGGCTTTTGCGCAATCGAAGCGGGCATCTCGAACTACTTGCCGTGTACTCTGCGGCGGGAACGTATGCGCACAAGATCCTGACGCCGCTGGGCAGGGATGACGACATGCTGAACGTCGGCGTCGTCGTCGAGCCGCCCGGCGAGCTGGTCGGGTTTCCCGTCGACGATGGGGACCGCGCGCCGCGGATCAAAATTCGAAATTCGGGCGCGCACCTGTTCTATTTCGAGAAATCCAGCGTGCTGTACTACTGGAACGGTGACGATTTCGGCGAGTTTTTGACCAGCGACTGACGGTGATCGCCGCGAAATTTCTCGAGTTATCGGTTAGATTCCGACTACAGGCCGACACGAACAACAAGCAAACACCGCTCGGCACCGGAGCTAACGCATGATTATCGTCTCCTTCCTGCTGTTCACGGGGCTGGTCGCCGCCGTGACGTTCTGGCTGACGCGCCACGACGACCACAAGACGAGCCAGGGTTATTTCCTTGGCGGACGCAGCCTCACCTGGCCGCTGATCGCCGGCTCGCTGTTGCTGACGAACCTGTCGACCGAGCAGATGGTGGGCTTGAACGGCGCCGCGTTTACGTACGGCTTCGCGGTGATGGTGTGGGAGGTCGTCGCCGTGCTTGCACTCGTCTGCATGGCGCTGTTCTTTTTACCGCGCTTTCTGAAAAGTGGCGTGACGACCGTGCCGGAATATCTCGAAATCCGCTTCGACCACCAGACACAGGTCATCACGAATCTCATTTTCCTGTTTGCCTATGCCGTCATTCTGCTGCCGATCATCCTGTACACGGGAGCAACGGGACTGATCGGCATACTCGACGTGCAGTCCTACCTCGGTCTCGAGTCCCACACGCAGACGCTCTGGCTGATCGTCTGGGTCGTCGGCATCATCGGGTCGATGTACGCGCTGTTCGGCGGGCTGCGCACCGTCGCCGTGTCCGACGTACTGAACGGCATCGGGCTCCTGACCGGCGGCCTCCTGATCACCTGGTTCGGGCTCAAAGCGCTGGGCGGTGGCGACCTGTTCACCGGGTTCGACAATCTCGCGGTCGGCAACGAGGGTCGCTTCAACTCCATCGGCGGGCCGACCAGCTCGGTGCCGTTTGGCACCGTGTTCTCCGGGATCCTGCTGCTCAACATGTTCTACTGGACGACGAACCAGCAGATCATCCAGCGAACATTCGGCGCGAGCTCGCTGGCCGAAGGACAGAAAGGCGTGCTGGCGACGGGGCTACTGAAGCTCGTCGGGCCGATCTACCTCGTGATACCCGGCATGATCGCGTTTGCGCTGTTCGCCGGGCAGGATATTCGTGCTGATCATTCCTACGGCCGGCTCGTGAACGAGGTGCTGCCGACGCCGCTTGCCGGTTTCTTCGCCGCGGTGATGATGGGTGCGATCCTGTCGAGCTTCAACTCGGCGCTGAACAGCACCTGCACGCTGTTCAGCCTGGGGCTGTACAAAAGCGTATTCAATACGGATGCGACGAACGAGCAGGTTGTCCGCTCCGGCAAGGTGTTCGGGTGGATACTGGCGGTCGTGTCGATGAGTCTGGCGCCGCTACTCAGTGGACAGGAAAGCATCTTCTCCTACCTGCAGAAAATGAACGGCCTTTATTTCATTCCGATTTTTTCCGTCGTACTGGTCGGGATGCTGACGCGACGCGTGCCGCCACTGGCTGCAAAGCTTGCGCTGCTGACGGGCTTTGTCGTGATCGCGCTGGGCTACTTCGTGCCGCCGTTCACGCTGATCGTTGCCAACCTCCATGACTTTCACTTCCTGGGCATCGTGTTCGCCTATCTCGTCGTGCTGATGCTGGTCATTGGCGAGCTCAAGCCGCTTCCAGAACCGTGGGTGCAGCGGGATGTAAAGGCCGTTGACATGACGCCGTGGCGCCATGCACGCTTCGGCGGGGCCGTGCTGGTCGTCATCGTGCTGACGATTTACGTCGTGTTCGCGGATTTTTCGGTGCTTGCGTAAGGTTAGCGCGCGACGCGTTGAATCGTGGCTGGAAGCCGCTCCCACGAAAACCTCGTAGGAGCGGCTTCCAGCCGCGAATGTTTCAGAAGCCGCCCGATGCTCGAACTAGCGGCGCGATGCGGACAGAATTTCCACGTAGTCGGACAGGATCTGACCCTCCATGTACGGGAAGTCGCTGGGTCCGTCGGCGGGCTGCCGGTGTATTGCATGCACAACGTCCATTCCGGAGATGAACGCGCCGAACGCCGCGAAACCGAGGCAATCGGCGTTCCGTGTGCCGCCGACGTCGAACGCCGGCTGAGCGCCAATGCAGATAAAAAACGCAGCCCCGCTGGCGGTGCCGGGTTCCGAACGCGCGAGCGACACCACACCGTCACGATGCCGGATGCGGGTGTCTGCCGTCGTTTCGTGCGCGACGGAGGGCAGCAAAGTTCCGGCGTCCGGCACGCCGCCCTGAATGACGGAGATCGGCGGCGAGCCGTTGTCATTCTCAGGCGATACCGTGCGGTAAAAGGCGGTACCGTCGTACAGGCCTGCGTCTGGTAACACGAGAAAACTGGCGGACGACAGCGGTGCTTTGTCCTCGCAAACCGCAATTTCGATCGATCCGAGTTCCGTCTCGAGCAGTACGACGGTTGTCAGCTTCAAATCGGCGCCGCCGCAGCGAATGCATTCCAGGAAGTCGACTTACGACATGGAAAATGTATTCGGCCCAGTCAACAGGCCATGCGGGTCAGGTGCAGCACGCCCGAAACGACCGCGCTACTGGACGCCGTCCTGGGTCCAGAGCGTTCGCACCGGCACATTTTCAAAGCCCGGATCGTCACATTCGACGCCAACGCAGTAGATAGGAGGCGGATCGCAGGCAGCGCCCGTACAATTCGGATCCGGACTCGGAAATAGTACCGTCGGTGACGGCGCGATGCCGCCCTGTTTGAGTTCTGTGCGTCGCTCGTCGTCGGAGACGGCCGGGTCCAGCGTATCGATGTTGGTCACAATCGGATCGCCGTTCGTAATGCTCACCCGATACAGGTAATTGCGACCGACAGTCAGGTCACACGTAGTATCCGAAGTGACATCTGGCGAGAAACTCACGAAGAATACGGAATCGTCGAATGTCGTCGAATCGGCCAGTACCATTTGCCTGGCTGGCAGCGTAAAGCGCCAGCCCCGGTCCTGTGAATCGAGAACGGTCTTCGTCTGGCCGCTGACCTCGACCATGTCGGCATCCGTTGCAACGTCATAGTTATCGTAATCGCTCTGCAACAGCTGCTTGAACACGTCCGGATCCCGCAACGAGTAAAAACGATCTACCGCATTCGTATTCAATGGATGCGCCCGGTACCCTGTTCCGATGCTGATCGCCCCGTACATCCTGTTCTGCAGCGGGTCCGTAAAAACCGAGACGTCAGGCGAATTGTAGATCCGGCGCGGTCCCTCCGTGCCTGGTGCCGACACGCCCTCGAAACCGAATCTTGCGATGACGCCGCCCGCCACCAGGGAAGCGGGAGGCTGGCCCGAGACGATGTCGAACCGCCAGATCTGGCCTCCGACGTCGGCCGCATACATCCGATCCGCGAATCGGTCGCCGTTGATATCGATCACCTTTATTGCCGAGGGGAATGCGCGCGTCATTTCCGCCGACCGAAAGTCAGCCGAAATGTTTGTATCGATCGCTGCCCGCCAGATCGTTGCCCCGGATTTCAGATCCAGCATGAATATGCCGGCGCCCTCGCCATCATTCTGGCCGGGAGCGGCCGGCGAGTCATGAGCCGTATCATAGCCCGCCCCGATAACAACTACCGCTTTCTCGGCGTTCAGACCGGCAGCGGTTGTATTGACTCTCGTTATCACAGGCCGTGACCAGGTCTGCCCGAATCCGGCATAGCTGACGTTCCAAAGCAACTTCGGCGCGTTCTTGTTCGTCACGTCGAGCGCATAGTAACGATTTCCGCCACGCCGCAGCCCAAATATTAGGTAGATGAAGTCGTTCCCTTCGATTTCACCGTTGCCGTTCTCGTCGAAAACAATGGGCGCTATGTCTCCGTCGATGCCGTACGACTTGAACTGCTGTACCGGGTTGTTGTACAGCTTGGCGAAATTCGTCATGAGTTCTTTCGGCACGAATGACCAGAGTTCCACGCCGGTATCACCGTCAATGGCATGCAGGTAGCCGTCGTTGGTCGCACTATAAACTACGACGTCAGTCGACCCACCGGATCCGTAGTCGATGGCGGCCGGCTGCGCATGCAGCGGGTCGCCCATCGCATTACGCGTCGTCGTTGCCGGATCACCGTCCTCATCGGCCACGTCCTCACCGTTCGCCCAGCGAATGATTTCCTCGATCGACGGCTCGTCATTGGAGCCGGTCAGGCCAAAATCAGCGACAGTAAATGCCGTCGCATTCGACGCTTTCAGAGCATTGATTCCAGCCGTCAGGTCGGAGCTGCCGTTGTTCGTATACAGCTTGCGCAATGCGGGTGCCGGCAATACGTTCGCGGCACCGCCCAGAGTGACCTCGGCACCATCGGGGCCGCCGGTCGTCCAGTAACTTTGGGCACTGTCCCTGAAAAACCCTGTCGTGAGATCGACGGCCGGATTCCCGTTGGCGTCCGTTATGACGGAGTTAACGATCTTGTATTTTTTTACGTTTCCGGGCCAGCGCACACTGTTCGCCGATTCGAAGACGGTCATGTAAAGATCGTTCAGGTTTCGCGTGCGGTTGAAAGCGTTGACGGCTACAGCCGGCGATGTAAAAGACAGCGATTGTTCCACGATTTCGTCGAAAATCTTGAGAAGTGCGACCGTCAGTTCCTCCGGATCTTCGGTAATGAAAAACTTGCCTTCCGCTATTTCCGCGGTTTCCCGCATTCGTGCCATGGTGTCCTGCGGAGTCAGAAATCCGACTGCGAACGTGCGCGCGAACTGCCGTCCGGGACTGGAGCTGATGTCGTGCTTGAACAGGTACTCGGAAACGTCGTCGAGGCAGTCGCCGTCCTCCAGATAATCATCGCAGGTCGTGCGACCTAGCGCATCGGACCAGCCTGGCAGCGTTGGCGCCAGAAGCTCCGTATCGGCATCGTTCTTCGGCAGACCGTCGGTAAGCAGAATGTTGTAATTCCGTGAGCAGGCGCCGGCAACCTCGGGCGGCGGCGCATAGATTTCGGGCTCGAGCACGGCCAGTGCATTCGGGTCGGTTGGATGCTCGTTAACGTTTTCGCCGTAATGCGCCGGAAGTCCCTGCCAGTAGAGCGCCGCTTCGTAAAACGTCTCCGACAGCGGCGTGTTGCCCACGGCGGTAATCGCGTCGAGGGTGGTTTCGAGCGTCGTGCGGCTGGCATCCAGGTCCTGCATCGCGTGAATGACCGGTCCGCCGTCGTTGTTGTTGAATCGCATCAGAGCGAGATTGACTTCTTTATACGCGCTGAGCACTTTCTTCAGGACCGTTTTGACGATGTCGATTCGCTTGAGATCCGCCTCTCCAGGATTCGCTTTATAATTCAGATAGTTGCCATCATAAAGCGTGTACGTGATATTGGTTGGATAGCTGTCCCAGTTGATTTCCTCGGCCGGATTGCTCGTGAACGGTGAGCCGCCGGTTCCCGATTTGGCATACACGTCGCCCGCGGTTCCGTCGCCGTGTATGCCGGAGTCTTCGGCGCACTCGACGAGCGCACCGAATTCCGATTTCGCAAGATCCTGCCACTTGTCACCGGTGCCGGTGCCGGTTCGGAATTGCGCCACGATTCCGGTGTAGCTGCCGATACCGTCAATCTGCTTATCTGCCGCGGTGCATACGAAATCCGCCTTGGCAACGGCCCGTTCTGCATCACATGTCGGCAGCAATCCACTGTCACTCCAGTAGAGATTACTCGCGTCGCAGGACCCTCCGTAACTCGTCGCACTGTCGTAAAAACCGACTGTGTGTTCGAGCGTGTTCATGCTTCCGGACGTGTCGAGAATAAAAAGCACGTTCGGCTTGTCCGTCGAGGCAGCCGTCGTAACCAAGATCTCCGTGTCGTCGCTGACTGCAGGCCCTGCAACCAGTATCGTCAACGCTAGGCCGGAGCCCAGGCTTGCGAATTTTTGCTTGGCAGACATCATCACCTCTTCTTATAAATGCCGCTCGCTTACTCGAAAACCTGAATTTCGACGATCGAATCGGATTTCAGATGATGGATGACGGTTGCGATGTTCTCGCGTTTGTTGACAATCGTTGCGAGCGCGCGCTTGAATTTAAGCAACGATACGTATCGCCCATTCAAAACATAGCGCGTGTCCGGCGTAACCGGGATCGTTTGAATTACACAGGTATTACAGTCCCGGAACGACACGGTACCGGTCGGGCCGCCAGGAAGGCGCAGTTCGGCTACCGCAATTTCATAGGCCTGGCTGACTATATGGTTTTCGGCAACGGCGACGCCGCTGATGCCAGCCCACAAAATGACAATCAAAACTCGAATTCGCATTGGTATTGCTTCACTCTGTGCTTATGCTCTGCTCGCTTTACAAAATCGGCGACCCGGGACCCACGACGTAAAACGCCTGTGTGTGCAGTGCCAAAGAATCGCGATCGGTCGCCGTGCCTGGCGACCGCTGCGAGGTTGCCTGGGCGGATGCAAGGAAGTGATAGGCTAAAATACCGCTGCCGACACCGAGACTGAACGCCCTGTCGGGGACCCGTGTCGTATCCTCGAACTGTACTTGCGCTTTGACTGAGTCGTGGGAATTAATAATTTTGGTAACGCTCGCGTTGGCGCTCGTGCTGAAACCGCCCTGGGCGATCGCCTGTTCCAGACCGTTTTCCGCAGCCTGGAATGCATTTTCGTAATTCTGGGTATTTCGCGCGATAGCGAGTTCCGTCGTCGCCGTGTTCATACCGGAGACTGCGAGCACCGTAATTACGACCAGCAGGATCAGACCGACAACGAGCGCGGCGCCTCGCTGATCGTGCTTCCACGTATTCACGTCCGTGACCATTCAAATCCCAAACTCGGATACCAGATCCGATGCAGTCAGTTCAATTCGCTTTTGCCCCAGCGAATGGCGCCGAGCCGCCTTTCGACCGGAATTGCTGGTCCGGCAGGCAGTCTGACACCTCGTAAGAGACTTAACTTAATGATTTGAGGGTCCAGAGACTGTGTAACCGGTCACAGTTAGGCAATAAACAGGAGTCTGATTTGGCAATGCCAGCGACTGGCTGGAAATCGCTGGCGTGAAGCGCCGAATCAGACCGCGCGATACCGATTGAGCTGCGCGCGCTGGTGCAGCCCCTTTATTCGAACCGCGTCGACTTCGCGAGCCAGCGCAGGATAATCGGGGTCGCGAGCGTGGTTACGAGCGCCATTATCACTATCGACGAATACATACCCTGCACGATGGGCGGCGGCGGTGACGGCTGCAGGAATAATCCAGCCTCCAGCGCAACGCCGGCCACAATGAGCTCGACCGCGCCGCGGCCACTCATGCCGACGCCGACCATCATGGATTCATGCCTGGACAATCCGACCGCGTACGCCGGAATTCCGGCGCCCATAAACTTGCTCGCCAGCGCGATCAGTACAAACGTGGTCAGGAACAGCGGCGATGCGGTCAGGGCAGTGAAATCGAGATGCAGTCCGACCGACACGAAAAAAATCGGAGCGAGAAAACCGCGCGTGATTCCGGACATTTGCTCCTCGACGCGACGATAGATTTTCGGATCCACAGACTCCGGATGAAAAAACATGCCGGCAAGGAAAGCGCCGATGATGAAGTGCATGTCCATTGCCTCGGCGAACGTCGCGTAGGCCAGCGCACCGATCAGCAGCATACTGAAATCCACCTCGGGGAAGCGCAGGTATTTGAAATACCTGGCTACGAACGGAAATACGAACAGGCCCAGCGGTATCGTCACCGCGAAAAACAGCAACACTTTGCCAACCAGGAGGAGCACGGCGTCGATGCCGAAACCGCCACCGTTGCCGCCGCCGATCGCG
>JBFHXQ010000080.1:0-9996 GCA_041598895.1 Woeseiaceae bacterium
AACGGGCAGGCGTGACGTGAGCATGCAACTGCTTAGCCTGCTCGCGATGCCGAAATACGAGCGCCTGCTGCCGCGGCTGTTTCCCGGGGCCGCCAGGTTCGAGATTCGCGACAGCGAATCCGCTGAAGTCTGGGCGCTCACCTCCGGAAATGCCGCAACGTGTAACGGCGACAAGCAGACCGAGGATATCGAAAACCGCGTGTGGTCGGATCTTGGCGGCGGGATTGAGTGCAGCAAATCGAGCGATGAAACTCGCCATTTTCGCACTTCGCTCCGGGTCGACCAACACGGTTCGATCGGTTGGCTGATCGTTGTTTATGACGCGCAGACGAGCACGCCCATGTCATCGGCGCTGAAATCTCTGCGACGGGCCTTTGCCGACGCGGCGGTATTCATACTCGAAGAGATTGCCCTGCAGTCCGAGTGCAATCAGCTTGCGGCGGAACTCACCGAGCGCTATGAAGAGCTCAATCTCGTTTACAACACGAAGGACCAGATCGAATTATTCGAGGAAGGCCACGAGGCGCTCGTGAAGCTCGTGCACAACTGCGCGGATTACCTGAATGTCGGACTGGCCGCGCTGATTTGCCGGGATCGGGGTCTGGTCATACATGAGACGAACGGACCCGAGATGTCGGCCGACATCGAGGCTCAACTCGAAGCGCTTTCGACCCGCGTTTACGACTGGGTCGAGGCCCAGATTCAGCCTGTCGTTTTGAACGATACTGCTGAAAAGTTGCGCAAGCGCATTTTCACGGGCCGCAGCGAAAATCTGCTGGCGCACCCGATCGTCGATGACCACGGAACGGCAATCGGTATTCTCGCCGTAACCGTGCACGAACGTGCGCGCGTGTTTTCGAACGGAGACCGAAACCTGCTCGAGGTGATGGCCAAAAAAGCGGCGCGAATCATCTATACCCATCACGATTCGTTGACCGGCCTCATAAACCGCAGCGGGTTTGAGGCGTCCTTCGCGACAGCTCTAACCAGTGCACGCAGCAAGAATTTCGAGCACTGCTTGCTGCATATCAACATCGACAAGCTGCATGTTGTGAATGATCTCCTTGGGCACGCAGAAGGGGACAACCTGATCCGACGGGTCGGCAAGCTGCTGCGGGGAAGTTTACGCGAAACCGATATTTTGTCGCGCCTCGATGGCGATGAATTTGCGGTCCTGTTGATGAATCGGGATATCAGCAAGGGCCAAAAGGTTGCTGAGAAGATTCGCGAGGCCGCCCACGAATTGAAAGTCGTTTCCGCGAATCGTCAACTCGACGTCACTATCAGCATAGGTGTCGTTCCAATCAGCAGGGACACGGAAAGTATTGTATCGGCCATGACGGCTGCGGAGATCGCCTGTAAGGACGCGAAGGAGAAAGGGCAGGACCGTATTCAGGTATTTGTCAAAGACAACACGTTGTTGATGAGGCGCAGCGAGGAAATCGAGTGGATCGGGCGCATTCAGCAAGCGCTTCACAAGGATGAATTTTTGTTGTATTCACAACCGGTTCTGCCGATAACGGATTCGAAGATGGCGGAACACTTTGAAATCCTGTTGCGGATGTATGCTGACGACGGCGAGATCCTTTCGCCCGCCGTGTTTCTACCAGCGGCGGAACGATACCAGCTGATGCCAATGGTGGATCGCTGGGTCATCCGGCAGACGCTCAAGACACTGGTATCGAATTGGGACTCTATTGCGGGCAGCGAGGCCATTTTCTGCATCAACTTGTCAGGCCAGTCGTTGACGAATCCGGGATTTCAGGCATTTGTCCTCGACGAGCTGGAGCAGGGTCAAATCGATCCGCATCGATTTTGCTTTGAAATCACCGAGACGGCTGCCATCTCGAATATTGACGAAGCGATGTCATTGATCCAGGCGCTCCGGGAAATTGGTTGCCGCTTCGCCCTCGACGACTTCGGGGCTGGGCTGAGTTCTTTCGGCTACCTGAAGGTGCTGCCTGTCGACTACCTGAAGATCGACGGGAGCTTCGTGCGCGAAATCACAAAGGATACGATTTCGCGAGCGATGGTGGAGGCGATGTCCAGAATCGGCCGAACGATGGGGCTGACGATGATCGCGGAGTTCGTCGGTGACGAGGCGACGCTAAGAACGCTCCGAGAGATCGGCGTTGAATACGGCCAGGGCTTTTATCTGGGCAAGCCGGCGCAGCTTAGCGAGACGATTGATCGTGTTCGAAAAAGTTCACCGGCGGTCTCGGCATGAGTGAAGCGGCCGCGGTCGCAAATACCACAGTAACCCGCGTGCGTATTGGCGTGGCGACGCAGATCGCTCCGAAATTCGCGCTGTCCGGCAACGATTCATTGCAGGAACTGATGCTGGCCGTTGATGCAGCGATCGACGACGGCGAGTTCAAGATCATCATCGATCTCGGCGCGGTGCCGACCATCGACAGTCTCGCAATCTCGACGTTCATGGATCTCCAGGATCGGCTCGTACAGCTGGGCGGCTGGCTGAAGTTCAGCGGCCAGAACGGCCTTGTGGCAGAAGTCGCTCACATCACCGGCTTGTCCGACTACGCGACCTTTCTCGACGCCGATGGACGGAGACAGCAAAACGAATCCAACGACGTTAGCTTCGGGCCCGGCGCGAGGCTCGGCGATATTCTCGTCGCGCGCGGGCTCATTACTCAGGCGAAAATCGACGAGGCGCTGAAACTGCAGGATCGGCTCGGCAAACGAATGGGGCAGATCATCGTCGATAAGGGCTGGGTTGCCGACGTCGACGTCATGAAGGCGCTCGGTGAGCAGCTCGGGATTCCCTTCGTACGCGTGCGCCCGGGACTGTTCGATCCGGCGACCGTTGCGCTGCTCGATCGAGGCATTGCGCGCAGGTTGTGTGTTCTGCCGCTGTTTCGGGTCCGCAGCGAGCTGCTTCTTGCCTCGGCGAAACCACAGGACATGCCGATTATCGAAGAAGTGTCGGAACGGCTGCAGTGCAGAGTACGACCCGTGCTCGCACGCAGGGAGGACATCCTCAAGCTCCTGAACGAGTCGGCCGCGCTCGACGACCTGCAGTTCGATTTGATCGGTGACGTCGATGAGGATTTTGCCGTCGTCGAGACGCCTCAGATCGACGATTACGCTGCAATCGACGAGATCGCCGCTGGAAGCCCGGTCGTCAATCTCGTCAATTCCGTTATTCAGCGGGCCGTGCATGATGGCGCGAGCGATATCCACATAGAGCCGTTTCGTACGCATTCGCGTATTCGCTTTCGCATCGACGGTCTCCTGTACGAGTTCACGGCGCCGCGAGCGGAACTGCATCCCGCGCTGGTGTCCCGCCTCAAGGTGATGGCAAATCTCGACATTGCGGAACGCCGCCTGCCGCAAGACGGGCGCATTCAGGTACAGACCCAGGGGCGCTCCGTCGATCTGCGCTTTAGTTCCCTGCCAGGCCTTAACGGCGAGAAGGTCGTGCTGCGAATCCTCGACAAGAACCAGGCCATCCTGGACGTCAACAGGCTCGACCTGAGTACAGACAACCTCGGGGCATTCAAGAAGCTCCTCGACAGCAGCCACGGTCTGATCCTGGTCACCGGCCCGACCGGCAGCGGCAAGACGACGAGCCTGTACGCGGCGCTGAATTACCTGAAGAGCATCGAAAAGAACATCGTTACGATCGAGGATCCGGTCGAGTATCAGCTCGACATTATCAATCAGAACGAGGTACGCGCCGGCATCGGGCTGACGTTCGCGAAAATTTTGAAACACGTGCTGCGCCAGGATCCGGACATCGTGATGGTCGGCGAGATACGCGAGCGTGAAACCGCCGAGATAGCCGTGCAGGCAGCGCTCACCGGGCACCTCGTCCTGTCGACGTTGCATACGAACGATGCCGTCAGTGCAGTGACGCGGCTGATCGATATGGGCGTCGAGCTGTACCTCCTGTCATCAGCTCTTCTCGGTGTCGTCGGGCAGCGGCTCGTTCGGACGATCTGTCCGGACTGCAAATCGGACTTCCTGGCGCCGAAGGAGATCGTCCAGCGCTACGGGTGGCAGGACGGCGCCGACATAACGCTGGCGCGCGGCAAGGGTTGTGAGACGTGTTATGACTCGGGCTACAAGGGTCGCATGGGCATACATGAAGTATTGCGCACCGATGGCGAACTGCAGCGGCTGATCATCTCGAGCCCGAGTCGCGACGAGCTGACCGATTTCCTCGAGAAGCGCGACTTTCACGTCCTGTTCCGGGACGGGTTGGCTCGGGTTCGCGAAAAGCGCACCACGATCGAGGAAGTCTCCCGGGTAACGAGTAGCTAGGGTGTACTGATGGCACTGCAATTCGATTCGACTCCGGCGACGCAGCCGCCGCAGTCTCCTAAAGCAGGGAAGCTCGAGCTGAAGCTGCCGGCACTGAAGCGCAGTGCCGGCGCTACGGACCGGATGTTTTTCACGGAGCAGCTGGCGTTGCTATTGGAGACGGGCGAAAGCCTTTATGGCGCGCTGACGACTATCGTGCAGCAGACGGAAAACCCGGAGATGCGCGGCATCGTCGAAGCCATTGCCCGAGACGTGAGCGAAGGCCGGACATTCGCACACGCGCTTGCAGAACACGAACCGGTTTTTTCGACCACCTACACGAATCTCATCGCGGCCAGCGAGAGCGGCGGCTTCATGCATGACGTCCTGAAGCAGCTGCTGGATATGGACAAGAAACGCGAGCAGCTTCGGGATACGATCAAGTCGGCGGCGACATACCCGGTGTTTCTCATCGTGTTTTCGCTGGCGGTCGTGGCATTCGTACTCGTCGTCGTGTTTCCGAAGTTCGGCTCCATGTTTACGTCGATTTACGATCAGCTGCCGGCCTCGACAAAGGTGCTGATGAGCCTCAGCGATCTGTTGCGGGACACCTGGTATTTCCTGTTGGCTGGTCTTGCTGCCTGCGCGATCGGGATCCGGCAGTGGCTTGCAAGCGATAACGGACGCGAGACGGCGGATCGTCTGAAACTGCGGATACCCGGCGTCCGCACCGTTTTTACGCAGATTTACCTCGTGCAGCTTCTGCAGGTCATGGGCCTCTCGCTGGTCAACGGCGTGTCCGTCATGGACAGCCTGAATTCCTGCCGCGAGGTCATTCGGAACTCGCTGATTCGACGATTCATCGCTGACGTAGAGGCGAAGGTAACAGCGGGCGCGGGGCTGGCTTCCGGGTTCAACGAATCGCCGCTGATACCCGATTTGGCCAAACATTTGATTACGACCGGCGAGCAGACCGGCAATCTCGGCAAGGTCATGGGCCGCGTCGCGGAGTATTACGAGGCGCAGTTGACCAAACGTCTCGAGGCCGTGTCGAAACTCGCCGAGCCGCTGATGCTGCTCGTAATGGGCGTCGTCGTCGGCATCCTGGTCAGCTCGCTGATCCTCCCGATATTCAAGCTGTCACGCGCTGTGCACTGAATCTACCGCTTGCGCCCGGGTTAAAAAAAACCGGTCATCTGCTAAAGGAAACGGCGCTGGCGCCGATAACAAGGCGTAACGGACCTCTTTTCCGAGTTAGGAGCTAATCTAATGATTTCGTTCGAGAAAAAGCAAGCCCAGCAGGGCTTTACGCTGGTGGAATTGCTGATCGTCGTGATCATCCTGGCGATTCTCGCCGCGATAATCGTGCCGCAGTTCACGGCGGCAACGGACGACGCGGAGCAATCGGCGTACGACACGAATATCGCCAATATCCGTTCGGCCATCGAGCTCTACCGGCAGCAGCACGGCGATTATCCTGGGGCTGTGACCTCCACCGGGGGCGGGTGTCCGGCGGGATCGACGAACGTCGCGGGCGCTGTCGGCGAGCCGGCGTTTCTGGCACAGCTGCAGAACTACACGAATGCGGCGGGAGTCGCCTGCACGGGCACGGATGCGACGTTCCGCTACGGTCCGTACCTGAAAGACGACGTTCCGGAGAATCCGCTGGCTGCTACGCCCGTCAATACGGTAACGGTTGTGTCGACCGGTATCCTCGGCCTGGCGAGCGGCGGCTCGGGGGGCTGGCGTTTCGACTCGGTGACCGGCGAGTTCATCGGCGACGAGTAAGCCACCAGACAAAGGGGACATTCCGCTTTTATGCGCATAAAGGTGGAATGTCCCCTTTTTTATGAGTTTGAAATGCCTAAGTTTTTTCGACTTGGAGTGTCCCAGCCGCGCTTTTATGCGCATAAAAGCGGAATGTCCCCTTTTGGGCGAGGCTACAGCCTGACCGAGATGCTGATCGTCGTCGGCTTGCTCGGCCTGATCGCGGCCGCAGCGATGCCTGCGTTTAACAGGGACGATGAAGCGACGCTGGATCAGGCGGCGGCGCGGGTGTCGAGCGCGTTCCGGTTTGCGCACGCTGAAGCCGTTCGCACCGGGCAGCCGCACGGCGTCGGCGCGGACCAATCCGCTCAGTTCGTCAAGGTTTATCGCCTGGACGACTCGCTAGACCCGGCCGTAGTGGTCTACGACGTATACGACCCGGTCACGAAGCAGCTCTACGACCTCCGATTTGGCGGCAGCTCGGAACCCGCAATTTCCAGCATCTATTTCAAATTCGTAAATTCCCTGTCGGTGCAACAATTCCTCGAATTCGCGGCCACAACGGGCGTGCCAAGGCACAATGACATCGGCACGATCCGGATGCTCGAAACCGGCTATATCCGTTTGAGTCATGAGGGAATGACCCGAACGATAACGATTTCGCCGATGACCGGGCGGGTGACGGTGCAGTGAAACCGCGCTCAAACCAGAAGCGGCAGCGTGGCCTGACGTACGTCGAAGTCATGGTCGCCGCGATGTTATTAATGATCGCGCTGATACCCGCCGTTGAAGCCCTGTATGGCGGCCTGCACGGCAGCCGCGTATTGGACTCCACGTCCGCTGAGCACTATGCGGTTCTCGCCAAAATGGAGGAAGTGCTGGCCGAGCCGATAGGAAGCCTTACCATCGCGGCAGCGGCCGCCGGCAGCCAAACAATGCCGAGCAGTTACTCCGATGCCGCCGGCCAACCCGACAGGCGCCTCGTGTTCATTGCGCTGTATGACGCCGAAAACGCCGACGGCGATGGCGACGTGTTCACCGTTACGGATCCGAATCTCGATGGGGATAACGACCCCTACACCGGTTACACGGGCGTGATCTGGGTGCGCACCGAAGTCGAAGCGTCGGTTACGTCACTCGAAAGTCTGGTCGCCCAGTGAGTCCATGCCGATGCGTCGCGACAAGGCAGCGGGCTTTACGATTATCGAACTGATGATTGCACTGGTCATTTCGGCGCTGTTGCTGACCGCAATGACGGGGCTCGTCGATAACGCCTTTGAATCCCGCAGCGAGACCAGTCTTCGCAATGCTGCGGCGATTGACGCCCGCTTTGCGATGCAGAGAATGGTCACGGCCGTGCGCGACACCAAGCGTCTGATGCTGCCGCTTGCTGACAACCCGAATACCGATTGGCGCGAACACGTGCGTGAACAGACCGTGCCGGCTTCCCCGCCCGAAGGCAGCAGCACGCTCGCCACGGCGGTGCTCGCAGTGACGCTGGGCCCGTCGCTCGATATCGACGAGGACGGCTTCGAAGACGCCGACAACGACAAGGATGGCCGCATCGACGAAGACGTCGGCAGTGACAATACCAACGACGGGATCACGGGAATCATCGGCATCGACGACGATGGTGACGGCGCCGTCGACGAACCCGCTGCCACAACGGTAGCAGATGATAACGATGAAGACGGAGTCAAGACCGATGATTGGTTCGACGGTGCGGACAACGACGGCGACGGCAGCATCGACGAAGACATGATTCACGACATGAACAAGGACTTTTCGCCCGGCATTGCCGGCTTTGACGACGACGGCGACGGTGCTGTCGATGAAGGCCATAATGCCGATGATGACGAGGATGGCGCGGCAAACGAGGATTGGTTCGATCCGGTCGTCTTCTTCCTCGACGGCTCGACGCTCATGGAACGTCGGCCGAACATCAATCCTGTCGACGGCAACGACTATACCGAATTCCCCATCGCGGACAACGTCACGCGCTTCGGCGTCGAGCGCGTTCCAGACGCCGGCGGGCGCGCGGTGCTCGTTGACATCACTCTGGACATCTCGCCACCGAACGGCGAGCGGGTAAGCCTCAACACCCGGGTACGCGTAGGGGGTGGGGGATGAGGCCGGTCGCGGAAAACCTGCTTTTTTGGTCATGCCGGAAAAGCGGGATACCCTCAATCTGCGCGCAACACGGGAATGTCTCCGCGAAGCAGGGTGGCTTTATCCTGCTGACCGTCGTCGTCGCGATTACGCTGATTGCAGCCATCGCTTTGGCGCTCAGCTATCAGGGTGCCAGCGAGACCAGCATCGCTGCGGGCGAGCTCGAGCGTGACCAGCTGCGCTATGTTTCCGAAGCCGGCATGGCGCACGCGAAGCTCCTGCTTGCGGGAAATACCTCCTGCACCGGCTACACCGATATTCCCGATACGGACTTCGGCGGCGGCAGCTACAGCGTTGAATTCAAAACGACATCCGGCTCCCCGGTCAGGATCCGCTCGATCGGGGAGCAGCAGGACGGCGCGAAGTACAGACTCGAGGTCGACAACGTTCACGCGTACCAGGCGCCGAATACCATAACGCTCCAACTGGACGCGACGACCGGTAAGGATGTACACGTCGATAGCTTCTACGACACGTCCAACTACGGCGGCATGGCCGATGTGACGGTGCGGTCGAATCCGGGCTGGATGCAGCGGCCGTTACTCGAGTTCGATCTGTCCGCCATTCCGTCGGGCGTCAAGATCGTCTCCGCAAAGCTCGAGTTACGGCTCGATGTCGTGTCCACACCGGGCGTCATCGGCGTGCACCGGATGACTCGGAGCTGGGAGGAAGGCACGCGCCTCGGCACCGCCAATGCCGATGGCGCGACGTGGCTGGCGTACAACGGCGCCAATCCATGGACGCAGGCCGGGGGCGATCTGGCGCCGGCGCCCTACGCGATAGCGACGGTCGACAGTGTAAAGGTCGGCCAGTGGGTCAGCTGGGAGATTGCTGACCTCGTTCAAGAGTGGGCATCCGGACAGTCACCGAACTACGGGCTTGCGCTGGTCGGCGACGGCACCGTCGACAACGCGAAATTCAAATCAAGTGAGAACCCCGATCCCACGGTCGCGCCCAAGCTCACCATCGTCTATGCCTGCGAGTGCGGCGTCAACACCAGCCTCGCGGTCACGCTTGAACCCGGTTCGGCTGCGGCCGACACGTATATTGCAGACGGCTCGGCAGAGTTCACGAACTTCGGCACAGAAGATCGCTTTCGCATCAGCAACAAGACGAATGGTAACGATAGTGCGCTGCTGCATTTCGATCTTGGCGGCATTCACCCATCCGCCACCGTGACCTCGGCAACCCTGGAGCTCGATCTTCAGGGCATCGGCTCCGGCGGAACCGCCAGCGTGGACGTCCACCGGATTCTCACGCCGTGGGACGAAAGTCTTGCAACGTGGAACGAAGCGAGCACCGGTGCGCCCTGGGCCACGCCCGGGGGTGACTATGACCCGGTGGTGGAAGCTACGGCCGGCATCGATGCCGCGCAACCGGGCGCCACGACGTGGGACGTCACGAGTCTGGTGGCAAACTGGGCCAACGGTACCTACGACAACCACGGCTTGATGCTGCTCGGCAGTGACGGCGTAAACCACGCCGATTTCACCTCGGGCGACAGCACAGCTGCGAATGCTCACCCGAAGCTTCACGTGACGCTCGGTTGTCCCTGCGCCGGCGCGTGCTATAGCGACACCACGGCGCCGGGTTCGGGCAAGAACGTGTTACTGGTCGTCGGTGACCCCTCGAGTCTCACGGTCGAACAGGCCGACAAGCAAGCCCTGATGCAGGGCTGGGGCCACACGGTGTCGCTGATTGCCACGAGCGACTCGCAGGCGGCATACGACGCGGCTGCCGCAATCGTCGACGTCGTCTACGTGCCCGAACTCGGGTCCACGCCGATGAACGAGCTGG
>JBFHXQ010000081.1:0-9895 GCA_041598895.1 Woeseiaceae bacterium
AACAAGGCGGGCACCCGGCTGGCAATCGAATGAGCGTCCCACAGCAGCGCCAACCCGAAAGCCTCTTTGAATTCCGCCAGCGTCTGCGCGATGCGGCCGTGGTAAGGGTGCCAGTAGCGATCCAGCCGCTCACTGACATCCACCGGCTCGTCGTCCGCATAAATTTGGGCGCCCGCGAACGTCCGCCGCGGCAGCAGTCCGGTGGCGATCTGGCCGGGATAGAGGGAGTCGTTGTCCGGCGGGCGGTTCAGATCGACGACGTAGCGAGAATAGCGCGCGACAATCATCGCAGCACCCATATCGCGTGCAAAATCATACAGGCGCGCGACGTGCCAGTCGGTATCCGGAATTGCTCGGCCGGCGGCCGTCATGCCGGCGGCGATCTCCTCGGGAATCTCACGGCCGTCATGCGGCACGCTGATCAACAGCGGCAGCGTACCGGCATGGTAGGCATACACCTCGCTCAACGCGTCAGACTCGGCAGAACCTCGCGCGCAATGTCGCAGAATTCGCCATCGTCGATGAGGGCTGCAATTCTTGCAACATCGCCGGACAGTGACCGATCTTCGGCGTACGGCGGTGACAGTTCGCGCAATGTATCGATTATCCCCTCCAGCAATGGCGAGGTCCGTTGCGGCCGATGGAACTCGACGCCCTGCGCGGCCGCGAGGAGTTCGATTGCGACAATGTTGACCACGTTGTCAATCATCGTGTGCAGCCGGCGTGCGGCAAACGTCGCCATGCTCACATGGTCCTCCTGATTGGCGGAGGTCGGAAGGCTGTCAACGCTCGCGGGATGCGCCAGTGCCTTATTTTCCGAGGCGAGCGCCGCGGCGGTTACCTGCGCCATCATGAATCCGCTGTTGACGCCGCTTTCGTCGACCAGGAATGCCGGCAGGCCGCTGAGATGCGAGTCGATCAGCAACGCAATACGGCGCTCCGATAACGCGCCGACTTCGGCAATCGCGAGCGCGAGGTAGTCGGCGGCGAGCGCGACCGGCTCGGCGTGAAAATTTCCACCGGATAGCACATCGCCGGACTCGGTGAAGACGAGCGGATTGTCGGTAACGGCGTTCGCCTCGGTCTCGAGAATCGCAGCGACGTGTCTCAGCGCATCGACGCATGCACCAATGACCTGCGGCATGCAGCGGATCGAGTACGGGTCCTGAACGCGGTCGCAGCTCAGGTGCGATGCACGAATTTCACTGTCGCGCATCATGTCGCGAAGCACGCGGGCGACATCGATTTGACCCTGATGACGACGCAGCGCCTGGATGCGCTCGTCGAACGGCGTGTCGCTGCCCTTGATCGCGTCCGCAGACAGCGCGCCGGCCGCCAGCGCCGCGGCGATCATATTGTCGCTGCGGAACACAGCCGAAAGCGCGAGCGCGGTCGACACCTGCGTGCCATTCAGTAGCGCCAGCCCTTCCTTCGGCGCAAGCGTGAGCGGTCCGACGCCGGCTTCATTCAGCGCAACCGTAGCCGGGACAATCGTGCCGCCAATCCGCGCCTCGCCGGCTCCGATGAGCACGCCTGCGAGGTGCGCGAGCGGTGCGAGGTCGCCCGATGCGCCCACTGAACCCTGCGCCGGTATGCGCGGGTATACGTCGTGATCGACGAGGGCGGTGAGCATATCTACGAGTTCGACGCGCACGCCCGAGTAACCTTGCGCGAGCGAGGCAATTTTAAGGACGAGGATCAGTCGCACGATTTCATCGTCCAGATCCGCACCGACCCCGACTGCATGCGAGCGTACGAGGTTCTCCTGCAGCCGTTGTAGCGCATCATCGCCGATTCGCACGCCCGCGAGCTGCCCGAACCCCGTGTTGATACCGTACACGGTTCTGCCGCCCGCGATGACTTCCTGGATGCAACGCTCCGCATCGCGGATACGGGCTCGCGCGGCTTCGGTCAGTTCGACGGTCACCGTACCGGACCAGGCAGCACGCAGCGTAGAAAGCGCCAGCGGATGAGTATCGATCGAGATATTCATTTGTCAGCTCCGGGCGTCGAGCATCGGCAACAGGAGTTCGTGCTCCTTTGCGCATTCGATCGCATCCGTATATCCGGCATCGGCGTGGCGCATCACACCCGTCGCGGGGTCGTTCCACAGGACTCTTGCGATTCGCCGGTCGGCTGCCTCGCTGCCATCGCAGACGATGACGAGGCCTGCATGCTGCGAATAGCCCATGCCGACGCCGCCACCGTGATGAATGGACACCCACGTCGCGCCGCTCGCGGTATTGAGTAATGCGTTCAGGAGCGGCCAGTCCGACACCGCATCGGAGCCGTCCCGCATCCCTTCCGTCTCGCGATTCGGGCTCGCGACAGACCCGCTGTCTAAGTGGTCACGACCGATTACCACAGGCGCCTTGAGCTCCCCGCTGCGAACCATCGCATTGAACGCGAGCCCGAGCCGGTGCCGCTGACCGAGTCCCACCCAGCAAATACGCGCCGGCAGTCCCTGGAATTGTATACGGTCGCGTGCGGCTTCCAGCCATTGGTGCAAATGCGCATCGTCGGGCAGCAGCTCCCGAACTTTCGCGTCGGTACGATAGATGTCTTCCGGATCGCCGGACAGTGCGACCCACCTGAAGGGGCCAATGCCGCGACAGAACAACGGTCGAACGTAGGCGGGCACGAAACCCGGAAAATCGAACGCATTTTCGACGCCGGCTGTGCGTGCCTCTTCGCGGATGTTGTTGCCGTAATCGAACGTCGGTATTCCAGCCTCGTGAAACGCAAGCATTGCGCGGACGTGGATCGCAATCGACTCTCGCGCCGCGGCGACGACCCGATCGGGATCTCGTTGCCGGTGCTCGAGCCATTCCGCGACTCTCCAGCCCCGCGGGAGGTAGCCGTTGGCGGGGTCGTGAGCCGAGGTCTGATCCGTAACGGCATCCGGCCTGATGCCGCGCGCCACGAGTTCCGGCAGCACATCGGCGGCATTGCCGAGCAATCCTACAGATACCGGTCTTCGCTCGGCGACCGACCGTTTGATGACTGCCAGTGCGTCGTCGAGCGAGTCGCAGCGCTGATCCAGGTATCCCGTCGCGAGGCGTTTGTCGATCCGGTCAGCCTGGCATTCGACCGCCAGAAGGGATGCACCGGCCAGCGTCGCTGCAAGCGGCTGTGCCCCGCCCATGCCGCCCAGGCCAGCGGTCAGTACCCAGCGGCCGGCGAGATCACCGCCGTAGTGCTTGCGCCCCATTTCCACAAACGTCTCGTAAGTGCCCTGTACGATCCCCTGACTGCCAATGTAGATCCACGAGCCCGCGGTCATCTGCCCGAACATCATGAGACCCTTGCGATCGAGCTCGCGAAAATGCTCCCACGTTGCCCAGGCCGGGACCAGATTGGAGTTCGCGATCAGCACACGCGGCGCGTCTTCATGGGTCTCGAACACGCCGACGGGTTTTCCGGACTGGACCAACAGCGTTTGATGCGTCTGCAACGATTTGAGCGTTTTAATGATGGCCTCATACGCTTCCCAGTTGCGCGCCGCCTTGCCGATGCCGCCATATACAACCAGGTCGTCGGGACGCTCGGCCACGTCGGGGTCAAGGTTGTTCATCAGCATGCGCAGGGGTGCTTCCGTCACCCAGCTTTGCGCGCTCAGGCGCGTGCCGGTCGGGGCTTTGATACTGTGATTGTGCTTCATCTCATGACTTCCTCGGGTCCGGTCGCGCGGACTTCGATCGCGGGGACGGATTCCCCGGTGGCGCATAGTGCCCGGTCAGCTCGTAGCGGCTGCCGGGGTGATGCAGTCGCGCGAACGTGACGGGGTGTCCGTCTGCCCACGTGCGGCGGGTGACGACGAGACACGGCTCGCCGACGCGCATGCGCAGGTGTCCGCGCACTGCTGCGTTCGGCATGTTGGCACGTACGGTTTGCTCAGCCGCCGCAAGCGGCGATATCGACGTCAGATACGCACTCGGCGTCTGCGCTTCAAAATCCTGTTCGAGGCAATCCCTCGCAAATGTCGCAAGTACGTGGCGATCTTCCAGCTGTACGGGCGTCCGGTTTTCGTAATGCGCGAGCAGCAGGTGGAATACATCGGTACCCTGTTCGACACGCAGCGCCTCTGCAATTTTGCCGCGGGCGCGCTGGCGCGATTGTCGGATGACCTTTGCTGAGTGCCGGTGTCCGCGGCGCTCGATCTCGGCCGCGATGTCGTGCACCTCGAGCACGTGCGACCGCGCCCTGAAATCCGCGACAAATGTGCCCCTGCCGGCGACCCGCTGTACGTAACCCTCGTCCGTCAGTTCACGAAGTGCGCGGTTCGCGGTCATACGCGAAACGGCCATTGCATCGACGAGTTCGTTCTCGGACGGTACGCGATCATTGACGCGCAGCTCGCCGCGCGAAATTCGCCCGATGATCAGATCTTTGACCTGCTGATAGCGCGGTTTCTCCGCGGCGCTCAACGGGCCGCCCTCACCGCGCGCAGTGCGTCCGCGAACGCCTGCCGGTGACGTTCCGCGTGCACGTGAACACCGTCGAGCACGCACCAGCGGCCGTCGACCATCACCCGCTCGATCGGCAGCCGGTAACCCGAGAACACCAGGGCGTCGAGCACCGATGCGTCATCGTTCGCAACGAGCATCGGATCATCGTCGTCCAGCGCAACGATATCCGCATTGGCGCCGACCCCCAACCCGGTATGCGCATGTCCGCCAGCAAGTCCGCCGCCGGCCAGCACACGCTCGAAAAGTTCGCGGCCGACATGACTGTCGTGCAATGAGGCGATGATGCGCGAGCGGGACGCAAGGCGCTGCCCGTACTCGAGCCAGCGCAGCTCCTCGAAGGGGTTGATCGATACGTGACTGTCCGACCCGATCGCAATCCGGCCGCCCTCACGAAGAAAATCGACCAGCGCGAAGAAACCGTCACCGAGATTCGCCTCGGTACTGGGGCACAGGCACACGACGGCTCCCGATCGCGCGAGCATTGTCGTTTCGTCCGGGTCCATATGCGTGGCGTGCACGAGGCACCAGCCTTCGCCGATGGCGAAATTCTCGAGCAGCCAGCGCACCGGACGACGTCCGTATGCGCCGACGCACTGATCCACTTCCCGCTGCTGCTCCGCAACGTGCATGTGCATCGGTGAAGCAGTGTTCACTGCGGCGTCGACGATTTTTCGAAGCGAGTCCTCGCTGACCGCGCGCAGGCTGTGTGCGCCGATGCCGAGGCTTAACCGTGACGACAGGCGATCGGCCATGCTCGCGTGATGCTCCAGAAATTCGTCGACGCCGAGTGCAAACAGCGACTGCCTGCCTTCCGGGCGCGGCTCGTCGAAACCGGCTCGTTCGTAAAGAACCGGCACATAAGTCATGCGTATGCCGCTGCTGTCTGCCGCCTGCTTGAGCGCTTCGAACATGCTGTCTTTGCCCTCGCGTCCGGACGGATCACGATGCAGGTAGTGAAATTCTGCAACCGCCGTATAGCCACTTTCGAGCATTTCCGCATAGGCCTGGCTCGCAATGGCGGCGAGTCGGTCCGGACGCATATGGGCAGCGAGTTCATACATGCGCTCCCGCCAGGTCCAGAAGCTGTCGTGCCCGAGCGCTCCGCGCTGCTCGGTCTGGCCAACGAGAGCGCGTTGGAACGCGTGGCTGTGAGCGTTGCACAAGCCTGGAATCGCAATGCCCACCCGCGTATCGCCGGCCACCGGAGCGGTGTCGGCGTCAACGCTGCCGATCCGGCCATCCTGGATTCCAAGGCGCACGCCGTCCGCCCAGCCGGATTGCAGCAAAGCTCGGTTGGCGTGCACGTAATCCATACAAGGTCCGCAAGGTTGTATATACAGGCTAGTCCATGGTAGTTTCGATTGCAATCTCGGGGGGTGACGCATGCCGCAATGGGACCTGCTGCTGACCGATGCCCGCGCGGCAACGCTCGGCTCCGACAGTTCGGACTACGGGATCATCGACGATGCGGCGCTGGCCGTAACCGGCGGTCACATTGCCTGGATCGGGCCGCAATCCGAGCTGCCTGCGGCTTCGGTTGGCACGACGCGTTCTCTCGGTCGCCGATGGATCACGCCGGCACTGATCGACTGTCACACACATCTCGTCTTCGGCGGTGATCGCGGTGCCGAGTATGAGGCCCGCCTCAGCGGCACCAGCTATCAAGAGATCGCTGCCAGCGGTGGCGGCATTTTGGCGACCGTCCGGGCCACGCGGGAGGCGAGCGCGGATGCGCTCTTCGACACGGGCCTTGCGCGCACGCTGGCGCTGGCGGCCGAGGGTGCCGCAACGATCGAAATCAAGTCGGGCTACGGGCTCGACGTCGCAAACGAGATCAAGATGCTCGAAGTTGCGCGCCGCATCGGCGAGGCGAGCGGTTTGACGATCCGCACGACGCTTCTCGCGGCGCACGCGGTGCCGCCGGAATTCGAGGGTCGCGCGGACGCGTACATCGATCTGATATGCGACGAGCTGCTGCCTGCAGTTGCGGGCCGCGGTCTGGCAGATGCCGTCGACGCATACTGCGAGTCGATTGCATTTCGCGCTCCGCAGATCGCCAAGCTGTTTCGCTGCGCACAGGCACTCGGCTTGCCGGTCAAGCTGCACGCGGATCAGCTCAGTGACGGCGGCGGCGCCGAACTTGCCGCATACTTCGAGGCGCAGTCCGCCGACCACCTCGAATACTCGAGTCCCGGCGGGATACGCGCGCTGGCTGCTTCCGGCACTGCGGCCGTTCTCCTGCCTGGCGCGTATCTGACGCTGAATGAATCCCGCCAGCCGCCGGTGGACGACATGCGCAAGAATGGCGTACCGATTGCGCTGGCGACCGACTGCAATCCGGGTACGTCGCCGGTGGGCTCGCTGCGCGAGGCGATGGCGCTCGCCAGTCGGGTGTTTCGTCTGACGCCGCTGGAGTGCCTTGCAGGCGTTACCCGGAATGCCGCCATCGCGTTGGGGTTACTGGCGGACCGCGGTACGCTGGAGGTGGGGAAACGGGCGGACATTGCGATCTGGGACATCAATCATCCGCGGGATCTCTGCTACTGGCTGGGTGTGCGCCAGCTCGCGGAGCTGATCGTTCAGGGATCCGTGTTCGGTTCATCGCCAAGCCAGCCCGCGGCGTAGTCTCGTCAGAGCGTACGGCAAGCGGCCGAAAGAGCAGCCGTAACAGAACGCCAACATCTGCTGTACCCGCTTCGGACCAGCCGCTAAGCTGCGGCGTCCCGTCACGTGCCCAGGTAACCATCGATGCCGCCAGCGCTCCGCTCCAAACGGGGTTTTGTCGCGACGCTCGGCGCATTAACGGCGCTTGCCGCATTGACGACCGACATGAGTTTGCCGGCCGTGCCTGCCATGGCCGGAGCTCTCGAGACGAACCTGTCACTGGGTCAGCAAATCGTCGGCGTATTCATGCTCGGCATGGCGATCGGCAACGTGCCTGCAGGGCTGGTCTCCGATCGCGTCGGGCGCCTGCCCGTGCTGTATGCCGGTATGGCGCTGTTCACGGCCGCCGCCTGTGTCGCCGCTGCGGCTGCCAACATCGAGCTCATGCTTGCCGCGCGTTTCTTGCAAGGCGTCGGCGCTTCGGCTGCCATCGTCGTTTCGCGCGCAGTCGTTCGCGACGTTGCGCGCGGTCGAGAGGCCGCACGCATGATGTCGGTCATGACGATGCTGCTGACGGCTGCGCCCGTCATTGCACCGAGCTGCGGCGCGTTTTTGGTTGCGCACGGCCATTGGCGAGCGCCGTTCGTCAGCATCGCCGCCGCCGGGTTCGTTCTTTTGTTCCTTGTGCGCCGTTATTTGATCGAAACGTTTCGGCCGGATGTGCGCCAGCACCCGTTTCGGCAGCTCTTGTCCAGCGTCGCCGAATTTTTCGCTCACCGACAAAGCGTTTTCGGGCTACTGCTTGTCATTATCCTGCCCGCCGGGTTCATGTCGATGATCACGATCTCGGCCGCGCTGTGCGTCGAAATTTACGGATTCTCCGTGCAGGCATACGGGCTTATTTTTGCGCTGGCGGGCATCGCAGTGCTGCTCGGCGCAGTCCTCAACCGCAATCTGGTCGAGCGCTTCGATCCGCTTAAGATCTTGCATTTAGCGATACTGCTGATCGCGCTAGCCGGCGGGCAGCTGCTCGTCATCAGTTACCTGGATACTGCACCGTTCTGGTGGCTATGGGGCTCGGTCTGCCTGTTCATGATGACCATCGGCATCGTGATGCCGAACGCGACGATCATCGCGCTCGATCCGCTGCCCAAGATAGCCGGCGTCGCATCGTCGATCATCGGCACGCTGCAAAGCCTCATCGGGGCCGTTGGCGCCATTGTCGCAGCCATGATTTACGACGGGTCGGTAAGGAATTCCGTGATACTGATGGGCGGCGTCGCCGTACTTACTATTCTGATTTTCTTGCTGCGACCGCTCATCGTCGCGGGCCCGATCGTGCATCATCGTGACGAGCTGGCCCGAGACTGAAGCGGATCGCGGCTGGAAGCCGCTCCCACGCCCGAAGCAAAGGTGCCGGGGCGGTGTTTGTCATTGCAAATAAAGCGCAGCAGAGCGAGCCATTGCAATGACAAATGCCGGCCCGGCACCATCAAGCAACATCGTGCACCCGGCAGCACTGGAAAATCCGGGGCGTGGATTTCGGCTGGAAGCCGCTCCCACGTTCGATGTAAAGGTATCGGGGTGCTGTTTGTCATTGCAAATATAGCGCAGCGATGCGCGCCATTGCGATGACGAATCCCGCAGAGCACGACGGGTGTCGCAACGGTACTTACGGCAGCTCCCGCAGGACCTCGGCAAGCGGCTTGCGGGATTGCGTCGGCGTCAGCTTCGGATAGCCGTACCAGATCATGCCGACGACGAACTCTTTGCTGGCGTCGATGCCCAGAATGTCGAAGAAGCGTGCGTCGCGGGTGATGTCGCCGGTGGTCCATTTCGTGCCGATGCCCGCTTTCCACAGATACAGCATGAAATTCTGCACGGCGGCGGCGCAGGCGGCGTAATCCTCGCGCTGGCGAAGTTCGTCATCCGCCTTCCCGCAGGTCACGACGAGCCAGCCCGGCTTTTCCGCCCAGCTGTTCGCTTTGAAGTCTCCAGCTTTCGCGTCCTTTTTCTCGGTGACGATGTCGCGGACGAGATCGACGCAGCGACCGATCGTCTCCGGACCGAGCAGGTAGAAGCGCCACGGCTCCGTCACATGGTGATTCGGTGCCCAGATCGCGTTTTCGATCGCGTCGCGCACCAGCTTGCGTGGCACCTTCGTTTGCAGGTACAGGTCGATAGTGCGACGCCCGCGGATGACTTCCTCGATCTGGCGTAGCTCGGCGGACTCGTAGCTGGGAGCACGCGTCTTCATCAAACGCGCTCGATGATCATCGCAATTCCCTGGCCAACGCCAATGCACATCGTGCACAACGCGTACCGGCCGGCGGACCGGCGCAACTCGTAAGTTGCCGTCGCAACCAGACGCGCTCCGGACATGCCAAGTGGGTGGCCGAGCGCAATTGCACCGCCGTTAGGATTGACGTGCGCCGCATCGTCGTCGACACCCAGTTCCCGGAGCGTCGCGAGCGACTGCGCAGCAAACGCTTCATTCAGTTCGATTACGTCCATCTCGTCGATCGACAGGCCTGCCTGCGCGAGCGCCTTTGCGGCGGCGGGCGCGGGACCAATTCCCATGATGCGCGGTTCCACGCCCTGAACGGTCCAGCAGACTATACGCGCAAGCGGCTCGAGCGATTGCTCCCGGGCCGCGCGCTCGGTCGCGATCAGCACCCCAGCCGCGCCGTCGTTGATCCCGGACGCATTGCCGGCGGTTACGGTACCGCCGGCGCGGACTATCGGCCGCAGCACGGACAGGCGTTCGATCGTCGAGTCGGGGCGCGGATGTTCGTCGCTGTCCACGACCGCTGGATCGCCGC
>JBFHXQ010000082.1:0-9864 GCA_041598895.1 Woeseiaceae bacterium
CATGTCCACGGGGCAGTTCGAGCGGACGCTCATTGTCGCGGACGAAGGCGCCTCAGTGAGCTACCTCGAGGGCTGCACGGCGCCCATGCGTGACGAGAACCAGCTTCACGCCGCCGTCGTCGAGCTCGTGGCGCTGGACGACGCGAAGAAATTGTCGCGACGCGGCACGACGCTGCCGAGATATTTCTTCACGAGCTCCGGATGCTCGCGCACGGCCTCGGCGAAGGAGCAGAAGATCACGCCGGCTTCGGACAGCTTTTCCTTGAACGTCGTCGCCACCGAGACGCTGTCGAATACCGCGTCGACGGCTACGCCGGCGAGCTTCGCGCGCTCGTGCAGCGGAATGCCCAGCTTGTCGTACGTCTCGAGCAGCTTCGGGTCCACCTCGTCCAGGCTCTTCGGCCGGTCCTCGTCGGATTTGGGCGCCGCGTAGTAGGAGATCGCCTCGTAGTCGATCGGCGGGTAGTGGACGTGCGCCCAGGTGGGCTCCTTCATCTCACGCCACTGGCGGTACGCCTGCAGACGCCAGTCGAGCATCCATTCGGGCTCTCGCTTGCGCGCCGAGATGGCACGGACGACGTCTTCGTCGAGACCGGGCGGCAGGCTCTCGGTTTCGATGTCGGTGACGAAGCCGTGCTTGTAGCGTCGGTTGACGAGGTCTTCGATGTGTTCGGAGTCGGTGGACATGATCAGGATTTCTTCGCGCTCGGCGTCTCAATAGCTATGGGCAGTCCCGCAAACTTAAAGCGCGGGGCGGGGCGATTCGTGCGCAGCAGGTCGACGAGCGTGACTTCGTCAAGGGCGCGCCGGATCGCGACGTTGATCTGCTGCCATGAGCCGCCGACGCTGCAGTGATCCTCGTGTTCGCAGGGACTGTCGTCGGAGCTGCACTGCGTGATCGACACCGGGCCCTCGAGGGCGTCGATGACGTCCGCCGCGCTGATCGCCTCTGCCTGCCGCGCCAGGCGATAGCCGCCGTGCGCGCCACGGGTCGACGACACGAGCTCGGCCCGCGCCAGCGACTTGAGCAGCTTGCTGACGGTCGGCAGCGACAGGCCCGTGGCGGCGGCGACGTCCGCCGCGCTGACGCAGTCTTCGTCGGACAGCGCCAGGTGGGCCAGCACGAAGGTGCCGTAGTCGGTCAGTTTGCTGATTCGGAGCACCGCGGGCCTCCCGCGTGGACATAAAGGACTATTTTAGTCCTATTTACCCCGCGAGGCCAGTGATCATGCGAGTTTCGGCGGCAGGGTGCTATGCTACGCGGCGCCATGGACAGCGCCCCCGACACCATCGTCGAGATCCGCGACCTGAGCTTCTCGCGCGGCTCACGACGGATCTTCGACGAGCTGAATCTCACGATCAAACGCGGCTCGGTGACCGCGATCATGGGGCCGAGCGGCACCGGCAAGACGACACTGCTGCGCCTGATCACGCGCCAGCTGATCCCCGATGCCGGTCAGATCTTCATCGACGGTACCAACATCGCGACCCTCGACCAGCAGGAGCTCTATGCGCTGCGGCGGCGCTTCGGCATGCTGTTTCAGAATGGCGCGCTGCTCACGGACCTGAGCGTCTTCGAAAACGTCGCCTTTCCGCTGCGCGAGCACACTCGCCTGACGAATCGCCTGATTCGCCACATCGTGCTGACGAAGCTGCACGCCGTGGGCCTGAGGGGAGCGGCCGACATGATGCCGTCCGAGCTGTCGGGCGGCATGGCACGTCGCGTCGCACTCGCGCGCGCGATGGTCATGGACCCGGAGATTCTGATTTACGACGAGCCGTTCGTCGGCCTGGATCCGATCTCGATGGGGGTTATCGTGCGGCTCGTGCGGCGCATGAACGACGCGCTGGGCATAACGAGCATCGTCGTCAGCCACGATATCGACGAAATAACGACGGTCGCCGACTGCAGTTACCTGCTGTCGCACGGCAAGGTTGCCGCGTCCGGCAGCCCGGACGAGCTGCAGGAAACCAGCTCCGACCTCGTGCGCCAGTTCATGAACGGCATGGCCGATGGACCGGTTGCGTTTCACTACGATGCGCCGAACTACGCCGAGCAGCTGCTCGGACGCGATGCCGAATAGCCTCCGTGTTCCGCGAGATCTACCAGACCTTCCTGCACTTCGTGCGCACCTTCGGTGCGATGACGCTGTTTTTGCTGGAGCTGCTGCGCTACACGCCCAACGCGATCTTCCGACGCTTCGGTCTGCTCGTGCGCGAGGTCTACAACGCGGGCGCGCTGTCGATCGTGATCATCATGATCTGCGGACTGTTCGTCGGCGGCGTGCTCGGGCTGCAGGGTTACGACAATCTGTCACGATTCAATGCCGAGGACGCGGTCGGCACGTTCGCCGGGTTCGCGCTGGTCAAGGAGCTGGGCCCCGTCATAACGGCGCTGTTGTTCGCGGGTCGCGCGGGTACATCGCTTGCTTCCGAGATCGGGCTCATGAAGGCCACCGATCAGCTGTCGGCGATGGAGATGATGGCCGTCAACCCGGTGCAGCGCGTGGTGGTGCCGAAATTCATCGGCGGCGTCGTCGCGATGCCGCTGCTCGCAGCCGTGTTCAGCATGGTCGGGCTGCTCGGTGCGCATCTCGTCGGCGTCGTGCTGCTCGGCGTCGACGTCGGCGCGTTCTGGCAACAGATGCAGGAGACTCTCGAGGTGCACGACATCACCGAGGGCATAATGAAGAGCGCCGTTTTCGGCGTTATCGCGAGCCTGCTCGCCGTCTGGGAGGGCTACAATGCGATTCCGACGGCAGAGGGCGTGAGCCGCGCAACGACACGGACGGTCGTGATTACCGCGATCGCCGTGCTGATTTCAGATTTCATGATAACCGCACTGTTCCTGTAAGGAGCCGCTATGAGACAAACGCGTGCAGTGGAGCTCGGAACCGGCCTGTTTGCGCTGCTCGGCGTCGGCGCGCTGTTCTTCCTCGTCACGCAGACGACCGGGTCAGACGATTTCTCCGCCGCCGACGTCTACGAAGTGACGGCGCGATTCGAAAACGTCGGCAGCCTCAAGAAGCGGGCGCCCGTCGCCATGTCCGGCGTGACCATCGGGCGCGTCACGGATATCCAGTTCGATCCGGAGCTGCTGAATGCCGTCGTCACGCTCGTCATCGACAGTCGCTACAGCCAGATACCGGACGACTCGGACGCCAGCATACTGACCGCGGGACTGCTCGGCAGCCAGTACATCGGTTTGCAGGCGGGCGGGTCCGACATCTATCTGGAGGACGGCAGCGAGATCCTGTTCACGCAATCGGCTATCGTGCTCGAAAATCTCATCGGCAAGTTTCTCGTCAACGCCGGTTCGAGCGGCTCGGAGGACTGATTCGTGGAAATGATCAAGAAGACAGTCGGCCTGCTGCTGCTGTGCAGCGCCGTGGCAGTTGCCTCGATTCCATCCCCGAATGCGATCGTCGAGAGTGCCATCGACGAGCTCGCGGCGGGGCTTAATGGCCGCAAAGAGGAGCTGACAGCGGATCGGGCAGCGCTGCACAGCCTGATCGACACGATCCTGATGCCGCGGTTCGATCGCCGCTACGCAGCACAGCTCGTGCTCGGCAAGCACTGGCGGGATGCCAGCGACGCGCAGCGCAAGCGCTTTATCGACGCCTTCTACGGTGCGCTGCTGCGCAAGTATGCCGACGGGGTACTCGAATTCGAACAGGACCGCATCGAGGTCTTGCCGTTCCGGGGCGACGCAACGAAGCAGCGCACGATGGTTCGAACCATGGTTCTGCTGAATGACGGCAATCGCGTGCCGGTAAATTACGGCCTGGTCATGCGCGACGCGGGCTGGCTGATCTTCGACGTGACGATCGAGGGCGTATCCTATATCCGCAACTACCGCGCGGAACTCGATGCGGAGATCCGCTCGACGAGCCTCGATGCGGTGATCTCGCGGTTCGAGGCGGAAGCGAGCCAGACCGCTAGTGAGTAACTTCGAGCTTCGCGACGAGGGCGAGGGTCATTTCGTCCTGACGGGCGACATGACGTTCAGCACGGCCGAACGCATTCTGCGCGCCAGCGAGGATCCTTTCGAGCAACACACGCGTATCGAAGTGGACCTGTCGGGCGTCGGCAAGTCCGATTCGGCGGGCCTTGCGCTGCTGCTGGAGTGGATCACCTGGGCCAATCATACGGTGCGCGAAATTCGCTTCATCGACATTCCCAAGCGCATCGTCGCCATTGCCAAGACAACGGAAGTCGAAGACCTCCTCGCGCGCGGCGAGCGCTGGTCCGGATTCATCGAGGCCCCGGAGGACTAGGGCCTTAGCGGGCGTCGCCGGTTTCGGCGTCGTCCTCGTAATCCTCGTCGTAGAAATCGTCGTAGAAGTCGTCATCGATTGGCGGATCGCCATCGTGGATCACGTAATTCCGGTTCTGCAGGTACGACTCGCGGATCGTGATGTAGCGATCCTTCGAATCTTCCAGCAGCCGATCGGCGCTCAGCAGGCCCGTGCGCAGGTCGATAATATTCAGGACGACAAGCTTGTCGCGTACCGACGAATCATCAAGGTAGTAGATCGGGTCTGCAAAAATGTCGGCAGGTCTGACGAAGGCATCCCGCAGCGTGCTCGGCCCCAGGAACGGTAGCACGACGTAAGGGCCGTCCGGCACACCCCAGACGGCGAGGGTCTGGCCGAAGTCCTCGTCGTATTCTTCGAGACCGCCGTGCGAAGCGAGGTCGAGGAGACCGCCGATACCGAGCGAGCTGTTGAGAAGAAACCTCGCAATGTCGTCGATGCCGCGCGCCGGCTTGCCCTGCAGGAAATTGTTCAGCGCCGAGCGCGGCGTGCCGAGATTGTCGAAGAAGTTGCTGACGCCGCGGCGGGCAAACGACGGCACGACCGCCTTGTAGCCCTTGGCGACGGGCTTCAGCAGGACCCTGTCCGTGACGTCGTTGAATTCGTGGATGCCGCGATTCAGCGGCTCCCAGGGGTCGTGTTCGACGCGCGTCTCCGGTGCGGCGCAGGCCGCCAGCAGCGCCGCGACCATCAAGAGTGCTGCGTTAATTCGCATGCCGAAGCGAGACCGATCGCTGCGGGCGGCTGCGCTGCATCTCGCGCAGCTGCTCCTCGGTCATGTATTCGCGGATAAAGTCGATTCGCGCCTCGAAACGAATGCGCTGGATCTCCTGCAGGTCGGGCAGCGTCAGCGCACGCTGCAGGTAGCGAATACCGTTGATGAGGTCGCCCGTCATCAGCTCGTACTCGGCCATGTAGTAGTAGGATTCCGCCGCGTCGCCCGCTTCGCTGGCGGCACGCGCGATCAGCCGGACCTGTTCGGGCGTCGGCGGCACGTTGTTCAACAGGTCGAGCAGCAGGGCGTGTGCCCGGTCGGGCTTGCCGAGGCGCAGCAGGTATTGGCTGTACGTGATGATCAGCGGGACATTGCGCGGAAACAGCTCGACGGCACGGTCGAAAGTGGCGGTTCCGGCGGCGTACTGCTCCAGCTCGATCTGCGTTTCACCCAGGCCGATGTGATAGGCGATGACCTTCTGATCCTGCTCGATCAGCTCGGCGAAGATACGGTTTGCCTCGACGTGGCGCCCGGCGCGCTGGTACGCCACGGCGCGGCCGTAGCGCTCGATGTCTGTCTGATTCTCGAAAGAGCGGCTCTCGAAGTACGCGACCGCCGCGGCCGCCGTCTCGAAGCGGTCTACGACGACGCGTGAGCGGGCGATACCGTAGTTCGTCGAGTCCGACTTCTGCCGGCGCGGGTATTCCTGCGCACGATTTCGCGCCTCGGCGATCCGCGCCGTCGTTACCGGGTGCGTACGCAGAAATTCCGGCGCCCGCAGTTCCGGCGTTGCCGGTTGCTGACGCGACATGACCTCGAAGAATGAGGCCATGCCGTGTGGGTCATAGCCCGCATCATGGAGCGCGCTGATGCCGATTCGATCCGCCTCGTATTCGTTGCTGCGCGTGAAGTTGATCTGGCTCTGCACGGCGGTGCCCTGAGCCACGGCGATGCCGGCCTGAACCGCATCGGAGCTGCCGCCCGCGACCCCGGCGACGAGCGCGCCGAGCATAAGCGCCGTCGTCAGGATGCTCTGACGCTGGTTGGCGTGAATTGCACGTGCGATGTGGCGCTGCGTAACGTGAGCGACCTCGTGTGCAATCACGCCCGCGAGTTCGTCCTCATTGCGGGTCGCCTCGAGCAGGCCCGTGTGCACGCCGATAAAGCCGCCCGGCAGCGCAAACGCGTTGATGCGCTCGTCGTCGACCACGAAGAACTCGAAGCGATGACCGCCATCGTTCGCATGCGCGGCGATTCGAAGCCCGATTTCGTTGATGTACTCCGTTATCAGCGGGTCCTCGACGACCTGGCCCGTCTGCCGGATGTGCGCCATGATCGCGCGCCCCACACGGTTTTCCTCGGACTTCGACAGCACGGCATCCGCCGGACTGCCCATGTCCGGGAGCTGGATATCGTCGGCCTCGGCACCGCTGCCGACGACCAGCGCCGCGGTAAGTGCGAGCGCGCCGAGCCTGTTTGAGTGTCGCTTCGTCATGTTTATGGTCCGACTGGCCTCGCCTGCGACCGTTCCCGTAATAATAGCCTCTGTGCGGCCGGATTTTCCCGGCAGGGAGCCTAATCGCTTGAATTCAGGCGGCTTTGTTCAGTTCCTTGACCGCGTCCAGGACTTCTTCGGCGTGTCCCTTCACCTTGACCTTGCGCCACTCGCGACGCAGCTTGCCGTCTTTGTCGATCAGAAACGTGCTGCGCTCGACGCCCATGAACTTGCGGCCGTAAAGGCTCTTTTCCTGAATGACGTCGAACTTTCGGCACACCTTCTCCTCGGGGTCCGAGAGGAGGTCGAATGGGAACTTCTGCTTCGCCTTAAACTTCTCGTGCGACGCGATGCTGTCTCGTGAGACGCCGAGAATGACGGTTTTCTGTCGCCTGAATTTCGCATGCAGATCGCGGAAGTCCTGACCCTGCAGCGTGCAGCCGGGCGTGCTGTCCTTGGGGTAGAAGTACAGGACAACGTTCTGACCGCGCAGGTCCTTGAGTCGTATTGTTTTGTCACCGGTCGCATCGCAGCTGAAGTCTGCGACGACCCGGTTAAGCTTTGGCTTGCTCAAATCGGGCCCTCCAGGGCTGATTGGTGTTCAGGCTTTGACGGGTTCGAGTATGCCGTCCAGATTCATCCGGTCGCACAGGTCGGCGAAGTCGTCGCGCAGATCAGCCAGGTTGACGGCCGAGGGCACGTTGACCGTCATCTGCACCGAAAACATCAGTGCGCCCGTGTGCGCAGCTGCATAGCTGCGCGTGGCGACGTCCGCGATGTCGATGCTGCGGGCCGCGAGGAAATTGGCAAGGTTGTAGACGATTCCCTGCTGGTCGAGGCTGATCACGTCGATGTGGTAGGGCATCAGGTCATTGCGCACCGGATGCTCGCCGGTCTTGCGGATCGAGAACGTCAGGTTGTCGCCGTCGCTCAGCTTCTCGAGGCCGCGCTCCAGCCGTTCCAGCGTGTGCCAGTTACCGGATACCAGCATCAGCACCGCGAATTCGGCGCCGAGGGTCGACATGCGGCTCTCCTCGATGTTGCCGCCGCAGTTCAGGATCACTTCGCTAATGTCCTGAACGACGCCCGTTCGGTCGGAGCCAATAGCTGATAAAACAATAAGTTGTGCCATTTACCTAAAGTCGTTTTTTGTTACTGCGAGCGATCTGCGCCGCGCCTTGCCAGCGCCGACAGCGAACAGTAACATCGCCGCCTTATTTGAGGCGAGGCAGTTTCGTGTTTACCGGCAGTCTGGTCGCGCTCGTGACCCCCTTCGACGCTCAGAATCGGGTCGATTTCGCGGCTTTAAAGCGCCTGATCGACTTCCATGTCGATTCGGGCACCGACGGTCTCGTCATCGCGGGCACCACCGGCGAGTCGGCGACGCTGACGAAGCACGAGCACGCGGAACTGATTGCGCGCGCCGTCGAGATCGCGGACGGCCGTCTACCGGTCATCGGTGGCACCGGGTCCAATTCCACGGCGCAGACGATCGCCCTGTCGACCGAGGTCGGAAGCAGCGGCATCGACGCGTACCTGCTCGTCGTTCCGTATTACAACAAGCCGACTCAGGAGGGCCTGTACCGGCACTTTTCTGCGATCGCCGATGCAGTGACCAAGCCGGTGCTGCTGTACAACGTGCCGGGTCGGACCGGCTGCGACATGCTTCCGGAGACGATCGCGCGGCTCGCACGACACGGCAACATCATAGGAATCAAAGAAGCGACTGGCGACATGCAGCGTCTGGATGACATCAAAGCCGAGATCGAGGGTGAGTTCCTGCTCCTGAGCGGCGATGACTTCACGGTCCTGCCGTTCATCGAGCGCGGCGGCCACGGCGTCGTCACGGTCAGCGGCAACGTTGCTCCCGGGGCCATGGCCGAGCTTTGCAGGCTTGCGATGGGCGGTGCGTCGAAGGCGGCGAAAGAGATCGACGATTCGCTGCAGCCGCTAAACAAGGCGCTATTCGTCGAGTCGAATCCGATCCCGGTCAAGTGGGCGGTGGCGGACATGGGGCTCATCGAGCCGCATATTCGGCTGCCGCTAACGCCCTACAGCGAGCGCTATCACGGCGAGATGCGTTCGGCGATGGAAATCGCCGGCGTGCGCCCGGCCATGGCGAGCTAGCACACGTATGCGGCGCCTGAAACACAGCGCGATTCTCGCTGCCACGGTATTGGCCTGCGGCTGCGGCGGCGCGGTCAGCCAGACCTGCGACGAGGTACGCCTGTACCAGCTGGCTCGGGAAGGGAAGCGCATCGAGGCACCGGAGGGTCTGAGCGGGCTCGACGAGCTCAAGGAAATTCCGTTGCCGGAGGCGTCGCCACGCCCGCAGCGACCCGAGGGCTCGCCGTGCCTGGATCTGCCGCCGAACATTCTGATTCAGGGTTCGTCGGACCAATAGATTCGGAGAGGTGGCTGAGTGGTTTAAGGTGCTCGCCTGGAAAGCGAGTGTACGGTGATACCGTACCGGGGGTTCGAATCCCCCCCTCTCCGCCAAAACGAGAAAGCCCCTTCACGGGGCTTTTTTCGTTTTGGGAGAGGGGCTGGGAGCTCGAACCCTGTTCGACAAAACGCGCCAGCGTTTTGGACGCGTGAGCGGAGCGAAGGCGCGCCGCAGGCCCGAGAATCGCCATAAGGCGAAGGGAGACCACCCATCACCTCGGGCCAACCGCCGCACTAAAGGTCAGTCCGCGGTCGCCGACTGCGACGGCGAATGCGAAAAAGCTTCAGCTTTCGCTTTCCTCGGGAAACGACATTGCTCGCTCGCGATGCGAGCGATCGAGCAGCCATGCGAGGGCTTCGCCCTCGTCGGTAAATGCCCGGACCTCGTACCAGCGGTTGACCGCAACGGTTTCCGTAAAACGAACGTCGTCCACGGACTCTTTGTTCTTATCAACCATTGCCATTCTGAGCCGATGGGTCCAGCCGTAGTCCACTGCGTCGACGACCATTTCGTAAGAGTCGACGGCCGACAAGCGGCCGGTGAGATTCAGCACCAGCAGAATTCGATAAACGCCGTTCTTCTCACATGTTTGAACGATCTTTCGTCCGATTTGACCAGCTTCGAACGCCGCATCGCCAGACCGCCGAACGCCGGTGACGGAGACGCGCAGGTGATCCGGGAGCAGTTGGAAATCGGAGTCGTAGGGCATGCCTGTCGGCCTTGTAACGCACGAAATCGAAGTGGACGACGCTCCCTATCGTAGCCGAACGGCCGTTGCGTGCAAACGCCGGCAAACAACCCTGTGAATAATTAAGGCAGGTAATGCCGTGCTGCCCGGCACGTTCGTCCGCTGGTAAGCGAAGTCGGACAAGACGGCCACCTATCTGTCCGC
>JBFHXQ010000083.1:0-9806 GCA_041598895.1 Woeseiaceae bacterium
CAGGCAGATGGTTGCCAGTGCCCGCAGTTGCATTACGGCTCCAGAAGGTGCTCGTCGATCGCGCCCTCCAATTCGGCGCGAATCGTGCGTTCGAACATCATCAGTGCGAAGCCGAGCCGAACGATCACCTCGATTTCCTCCTCGGTGACTGCGATATGGCCGTTGACACCGGTGCCGGTGACCTCAAGGCGATCACCCTGCCACGCCGAGCGCAGGTCGAAGCGCGGGCCCAGCTGGGCAGCGACAGCGTCGATACGCCGTTTGGCCTCGTCAAGGCCGAGATCGTGATCACGCCTGATACGCATCGGAGTCCGGAGTGCTACGATCCGGCCGTTGTCCGGTCATTATCCGAACCGGAAATCATACCCACGACGACTGCGGAACACCACGCCGGGACGGACCGCGCGCCGGCCCCGATCGGCGGATGTGCAGGTCAGCTCAGAACTCTGCACGCATGAACTTCGCGCGTCATGAGATCGGCACGACGCCGCATAGCGCGCGTGGGGTCGTTACGAATCAAAAAAAAACCCGCCGGCGACGGCCGGTAGCCGTGCGCCGGAGGGTGGTCGACTATTGATCGTTAACAGTTCAGTTCGTGGTTATCGACAGCGTCCTCAAACTCGTTGCAGGCGTCCTCGGCGGCGTCGGCCATCTCGTCGCCGGCATTTTCGAGCTCGCCGCTGACGTCGTTCGCAGCGTCATTGAACGACTCGACGGTATTGTCCATCGACTCACCGAACTCTTCCAACGGGCCGTCTTCTTCGCATCCGGCTGCAAACGCCATCGTCAATCCGGCCAGTGCTATCAGTACCAGTTTGTGCATGATGCATTCTCCCTTCGTCGTCGTGTTCTCGTCGTGACCTCCGCTCAAAAAATCGCTCGATAACAAGCGTCGACACGTATGCTTCGCTGCACAGGCTGCAAGCTTCATGCCAGAAGCAGGAATCCTCGATATTGCGGCCGGTGGCAGATACGGCAACCGCATGCAGCAAACGGCGCGCGGAAATGTGTTCGAAGCGTTGTGACTTCAGCGCACTCGCACGCTGTTTCTGCAAGCCACGGACACCGTGCCTGATCGTTGACGGGCTCGAATCTGAAATGCGGCGTGGCACCAACTACTACCGGCTCGACGCCGGCAATATTTGCAAAGGCCTGCAAAATCTGCGCGCCGCGTGCGAACGATCGCCGGCCCGTTACGCTGGGACGCGCCCGATTTGCCCGGAATCATGCGGAATTTGGAACTTGGCACGCTATCTGCATTTCAGCCCACGAGGCCGGTCGACATGCATTGGCTGTTGACTGAAATTCAGGAACCAAGCGAGGTGACAACATGCTTTCATGGGCTATAGCGTTTTTCGTTCTTGCGATTATCGCTGGCGTTTTCGGATTCTCCGGTATTGCCGGAGCGTCGGCAGGCATCGCCCAGGTGCTGTTTTTCCTGTTCCTGGTGCTGCTCGTCGTCAGCGCACTGGTTGGCGCACTGCGTGGTAGGCCGCCAGTCTAAATTCTGATCAGCAAAGGAGGCTGCAATGAAGACAATCATGACAACCGCGCTACTTGCGCTCTACGCTTTCGGGATCACTGGCTGCAATACAACGCGAGGGTTGGGCCAGGACATCGAGGCAACCGGCGAGACGATTGAGGACGTAGCGACTGACGCCAAGGACCGGCTTAGCGACAACGATTAAAACCGCGTGTCGCGTGCGAGCGATCGCAGCGCAGTAAAAACGGGTGAAGTGTGGCGACACTTCGCCCGTTTTTGTGCAGCAATGTCGGTAATTATTTCCAAAAATTGCAGGTTTTACACCATCAGCACCGCAATCCAGCCACAGAAATGCGGCAGCGACGACTGGCATGGATCTTGCTTTTTTAGATCACGACGAGGTTACGAAACGGGAAAATCATGAATCCAGTAAAACTGATCACTGAACAACTGCAGAGCTTCGCGGAGGCCGCGATACAGCATTCGCCAAATATCGCAGCGGCGCTTGTGCTGCTGTTGATCACGTGGGTGATCGCTCGGGTTGCGCGGCGCGTCATTTCGAAGGTTTTGCCGACCGAGAGCGATCGGCGGTCACTGACGCTGGCCATTCGCAAGCTCGTGACTATCGGCGTCTGGGTCACCGGTATCGGCCTTGCCGCAATCGTCATGTTCCCAAGCGTCAAGCCGAGCAGCATGCTGGCCGGTCTCGGTCTTGGATCGGTCGCAATCGGCTTCGCGTTCAAGGACATTTTCGAAAATTTCTTTGCCGGCATGCTGATCCTGTTCCGGCAGCCGTTCCAGATCAGGGACCATATCGAGGTGGACGGCATCGAGGGCGTGGTCGAAAACATCACGATCCGCGATACGCTCGTGCGTCAAACCGATGGGCAGCCGGTCATCATTCCAAATTCCGTGCTGTTCAAGAATCCGGTCACGGTGCGCACGGACAAGGACGTCAGGCGGGTGACCATCATGTGCGGCGTTGCCTACGACGAAGACGTCGACGAGGCGCGCAAGGTCATTGAAGAGGCCGTTGAAAGCGCCGAAAGCGTAATCAAGGACAAGCCCATTCAGATCTTTGCGCAGTCTTTCGGCGCCAGCAGCATCGACTTCGAGGTCACCTGGTGGACCGGCTCGACGCCGCTGGATGTGCGCAAATCACGCGATGAGGTCGTATCGAAAGTGAAACGTGCGCTGGACGACGCCGGAATCGAGATTCCGTTCCCGTACCAGACGCTGACGTTCCACGAGCCGCTGCCGGTGAAGCAGATCGCTGCATAGCGAGGGCGCCTCAGGGTGGCTGGGGACATGCCGGATACCCGGCATGTCCCCTTTTCACTTTTTATCTCGCTGAACCGAAAAAGGCGTCCATTTCCGAATCGAGCTCATCCGTTTGTTCGCTTTGGTCCTGCTCGAACTTGTCGATCTCGTCGGTTACGCCCTCGTCAACACGGGGTGTCTTGTTTGTTACGACTCTGGGCGTAATCAGCACCACAGTTTCGGTATTCGAAATTGCCATTTGCCGGTTCGAGAACAGCCGGCCGATGACGGGCACGCGCCCGATGATGGGCACGCCGCGCTTGCTCTCCTCGACGCGATGCTTGATTAACCCCCCTACGAATATTGTCTCACCATCCGGACCGATCATCCGCGTCGTCACTTCAGTCGTCGTCTGCGACGGAATACCGCTGACGGGATCGATCACGCCGGTGCTGACCTCGGGATGGATGTCCATCATCACCTGCCCATCGTCATCGACCGACGGCGTTACCCGAAGGATGACGCCTGATTCGAGAAACTCGACGCTCTCCGTCGTCACCTGGTTGATCGTCGTGGTCACGGAATAGCCGCGACGATCGCCAATGATCACTGAGGACTCCTTGTTTTCCAGAGCCAGCAGTTTCGGAGTCGACAATGTCCGCACGCGCCCCTGCGACGTCAGAGCGCTGAGCGTCGCGGCGATGTTCGGCGTCGCGTAATCGAAGAAAAAGCCGGGGCTTTGCGGATCCGCGAGTGCCTGCGTGCCGAAATCGCCGCCGCCGCCGTCGCTGTCGAAAAACTTGATCCAGTCGAGACCGTAGGAGTCGTCGTCGGTCAGCGTGATCTCGAGTATCTTCGCCTCGATCAGGATCTGCGTCGGCGGCTGGTCGATTTCCTTCACGAGCTTCGTTATGCGCCGCAAGAATTCGGGGGTGTCCTCGACGAGGAACACGTTGCGATCATTAAAGACCGTAATTTCGCCGTACTCGGACAGATACGGCTCCAGCAGAGTCTGCATTTCGCTCACGTTGTTGTATTGGAGTTCGAAGGTTTTTACGCGAGTGAGCGCGTCCGGTGCATATTTGCCCGCCTCGGCGCGCTCGACGATGTAGTAATTGCCGTCGTAATATTCGACTGCAAGGCCGGCTGCATTCGCTATTGAACGAATCGCGTCAGGCAGCGTCATGTCGTAGAGACTGAATGACACGGTTTCGTCGTTGTCGGTAGACACGAACACGTTGACGCGCTGTTCGCGCGAAATCATGTCCATCACGTCGGCCAGGTCGGCGTCCTTCATCGTCATGCTGATGCGATGCTCGACCTCTTCGGCGGGGGCGGACAGCGTCACCGAGAGCACGGTGACGCACAGCCATCGCGACAAGACACGAGCCAAAGTGTTTTCTTCCAGCTTATTCATCGTCGTCCACCAGCTCCGGTTTCACGTAGATAATCAGGCGCCGGCCGTCGGACGCGAATACCGCGCGGTCCTCGAAGACCTCCAGCAGCGTCAGGCCGTTAATTTCGTCGCCGGGACGCAGGATTCGGCCGGCAACGTTCGCGAGCTTGCCGTTCGACGCCACCATCGTCGCGCGCAGGTCGACGTCCCGTTCCGTTCCGCCCCAGGCGGGTCCGATGCCAGGATCGTTCACGGCCTCGGACGGCGGCCGCGAGAACGGATTGTGGCGCAGCGATGCGGGTTCGGTCGCCCAGGTCGATGTGCAAACGAACACCGGTAGCAGTGCAACGGAACCGACAATGCGTCGTCGAGCGCTCATTCGACTGCCCTGTACGAGGCCAGGCTGAGATCCGCCATTAGCAGCGGCTCGGAGTCGTCGTTATCGCGGCGCTTCAGCCCGAGTTCCTTGACCACCACGAACCCGAGATCCCTGCGGGTTTCCCACAGCCATCGGTACAGATCCCGGTACCGTCCGGTGAGCTGCACCCGGAACAGCATTTCCTGAAAAATCTGCACGCGATCACCGGTGGCGGGCTGCACGCTGACGAGATCGACGTCGTTGTTCCACGACACGCGCTGCAGGCGCCCGATAATGTAGGACTCGACCTGCCGTACCGGCAAATTCGCCATGTCCCCGTGCAGCTGATATTTCAGTGCCTCGATGCTGGCGTAACGCTCCTGGAGTTGGCGCTCGAGCTCGGCACCGTCGGCAGAAGCGGCCTCCAGAACCGCGACGGCAGTGTTCGCAGCTTGCAGCGCTTTTGCTTTCGGGACCAGCATTACTACCACGAGTGCTGCGCAGACGACGGCGCTCGCACCGAGCAGAAGCAGGCGCAGTTCGCGCAGATTCAGTTTTTTCAACGCATCCTGCATCAGGATTCCTTGAAGTCGCTGTTCAGCACGATCGTAATGTCGAAGTCGACGACGCGCCCGTTTGCGTAACTGGCCTGAGCCGTCTTTTGCACGCTCACGTCCCTGACGTTGTCCTGCTCGAACAGCGCACGCACGAATTTCGATAGCGCCTGGTGATCCCTCGCCTGCCCATTGATCGTCATATGGGTCGCGATCTGCAGGTTCTTTTGCACCTGCGGCTCCGAGGATTGGTCGACGATGATGAAATAGCCGGTTTCGATGCCGCGCATCTCGCCGTCGACCACGACGCCGGCACGACGAAAGCTCCATTCGAGAAACCAGAGGTCGCCCACCGTGATCGCGCGATCGACGATCGAAAAGATATCTTCGATCGCGGCGCCAGCCCTTAACCCGCGCAGCAAAGACCATTGTCGTTCGTATTCGGATTGCTGCGCGATCAGCTGCTGCAGCTGGTTTTGCTGCTGCTGCGTGATCGCATTGTCGGATTTCAGCACCTCGGCTCGTTTCTCGGCGCGCGCAGAGGACCAGTCTAGCCAGAATCCGGCAGCGAGGAGCGCCAACGCAACCGCCGCGACCGCGACTGCAAACGACTGCAGCAACGCCAGCTGGCTGCGCCAGTGACGATAGTGGTTCGGGATCAGGTCGATTTCAGCCATTGCCGCGCAACCCGCGTAGCGCCAGCCCGGTTGCCACGGCAACTTCCGGCACCGGTTGTAACGTCGCATCGTTCGCACTGGAATCGTCATCGGAAAATACGCCCAGCGGATTCGGGATCGTTACGACGCCGACGCCTGACATCGAGCTCAACAGCGCGTCGGATCCGGGCCAGCGAGCGATGCTGCCCAGGAGATAAACCTGCGAAACGGCGCCGCCGCGCGTTTCTGCCGCAGCGTACAGACACACGCGTTTGATCTCTTCGACGAGCTTGACGAACTGCGGCTTTAAAATCTCCGACATCGCGTTGACCAATCCGCCCTCGTCGATCGCCGCGGATCCCGATTCCCGGTCGTGGCCGGAGCAGACGCCCGTGCGCAGAACGAGGTCGCGCGCCATATCCTCAGGCATATCCAGAGTACTTGCGACCTGCCCGATCAGGCTGTCCTCACCGAATGCGAAATCCTGATCGAAAAGCACGTCGCAGCCGGAAATCAGCGTCAGGTAGCTCGCGCGACGACCGGAATTGATCACCAGCACGTTTTCCGATCCCGCTGCTTCCGACAGCGCGCCAACCAGGCGGCTGATCGCGACGGGACCGATTTCCAGCGCCTGCACGTCGAGCCGAGTCCTGCGGGCCAGTTCGAGAAGCTCGACGATCGGCGCGTTCTCGCTCACCGCCACGAGCGCGAGCCGCTCGTCATTCTTCGACCGATTACGGACCGGCATGTAGTCGAGCACATAGTCGCTGAGGTTGCCGTCGAGCCGGTCTTTCATAACGTCGAGAATAGCGGCGGCTTCCTGGGCGCCGGCGGCGGCGCACTTGTAGTTGACGGAGAAGGTCCGAAACAGGCCGGACGGCACCGCGATGACGGCCTTGCGACCTGCAAAGTCGTCCGCGTCGAGCGCGCGCTTCACGAGCGAGCGAAACTGGTGTTGATTCTGCAGGATTTCGGCGCGAGGAGCGTCGAACCGGACCGACGCATTTGCCCGCAAGCTTGGCCGAGCGCCCGCGGCCTGAGCCAGCTGCACCATGTGCACGGACTCGAGCGCAAAATCGATGCCGATGGGCCCTGTTGCGACGTCGGACGAACGCGGCCGCAGCCTGGCAATTGCCTCAGCCAGCATGATCAGATCTTCCAGGTACCCGTGCGGGCGAGCTGGTCTTCGCTACGTCGCGGCGACGGGCGGTTGTTCTTGGCGCCGTACAAAGCACGATCCGCGGTCTGGTACATCTCCTCCAGGTTTGCGACGTCGCCCGGCTTGGAGCTGACGATGCCGGCACTCAACGTAATCGTGCGCTTACCTTTGAATTCGTGCGCAACCGGGGCGCATTGCAGATCCGCGATGGCCAGTTCGATGAGGGCATCGAGGCCCTCCCCACGATAAATAATGAGGAATTCGTCACCGCCGAGCCGAACCAGATAGCCGCGGTCGCCGATATGGCGAATGAAGATCTCGCTGAGACTGACGAGTATCCAGTCGCCGACCTGGTGACCATAGTGATCATTGATACCCTTGAAATCGTCGATGTCGAGCACGGCGATGTGCATTGCCTGTTGTTCATCTCGACATGCCTTCGCGATATCGGGAAAGCGTTCCTGCAGGAAGCGGCGGTTCCAGGCCTTGGTCAGGTGATCGCGCATCGACAAAAGTTCGAGTTCTCGGTGCGCGTGCTCGAGCTCGAACCGCGCGCGTATATCATGCCGCCGGATGAACGTGTTTCTGCCGGTGATGACAATGCAGATGATCGCGGCACCGAGCACGAGCAGCTGCAGTACCCAGAACGACCCGGAGTCGAAACGGCCCGGCACGCTGGCCAGCGACGACGTCAGCAACAGGTACGTCAGCACAATCACGAGCGTCGCCTCGCGAAGAGCCCACGGCACGAGCGGTATGGCAACAAACAGCAGGATGATGGCGGCCATCGTTCCGATGTTCAGATCGCCGGTTCTGTGAGCCAGAAACGTGATCGCCAGCGCGCCGATGACGAGGAACGTCATCCCCAGAAAATGCAGCGTACGGACGTCCTTGATGAAGCCCGCAGAAATCAGGATGTGCAGGGACAGCGCAGCCAACAGGAAATTCGTATTGATGTAGGCCGGATCGAATTCCTGCGAAATGAGCAGGAAGGCAACACAGGCCTGCATCAGCAGCGCCAGGCCGGCCATGATTTGCACGCCGAGGCGGGTGTCCTTTTCGATCTGCGCCTCGGCATAGCCGGCCAATTCCCGGTCCTGGAACTGGGTCGCCGACCATACCTCGGCCAAATAGTTGCTGATCGCCAATGTATCGCCCTTGGATTCGTCTTCGATAGCTATCCTCTAGGTCAACGGCAGATCCGCCTAAATCTTTAATATTTGGGGACATTCCGGGTTTATGCGCATACTGTGCATAAACCCGGAATGTCCCCTATCGCAATCCCAGTAATCTTGCGGTTTCCAGGCGCCAGCGCTGGCCGCCGAAGGGCGCCTCACGCTGCACGGACAGGCGCAGTGCTTCCATTTCGGCGGCCGTCTGAGGCTCGTCCACCCACTTGAGCCAGTTTTCGGGCCTCTTAACCGGATTTGGGCAGATCAGCGCTCGGGCCGCCGGATCGAGCGAGTGACTAATGCTCGACCAATCCCAGTCGGCCGCACTTTGCACCAAATTGGCGCGGACCGGGTTTCTCTCGACGTAGCGCATCACGGTCAGCAAGTGCTCGTCCTGTTCGATCGGGAAGGCCTTGAAGCGTCCTTGCCAAATTCGGCCGGAAGTCTCGTAGCGTCGGTGATGCCGGCCGACGTGGCAGGTCAGCAGCCAGTGCATCCAGCGGCCCATATCGCCGTCGTGGTAAGGCCATATGACGAGGTGAAAATGGTTCGGCATGAGGCAAAACGCCAACAATCGCATGCGGATACGCCCGCATGCCTTGATCATCAGCTCGAGAAAGGACTCATAGTCCCGTGAATCGTGGAAGACCGTCGCCCGTGCGTTGCCACGGTTGATGAGGTGGTAGCAGAACCCGCCCTTCGATGCCCGTGCTGTCCTTGGCATATCAGCAGTATGGACATCAATGCGGTAGGGGACATTCCGCGTTTATGCACGATATGCGCATAAAAGCGGAATGTCCCCTTTACGGGGTGCAGGCGATTTCCACGTTGTCGAACCAGACTTCGTCCTGCCCGCCCATCGAGGAAGACGTCTTTAGCCGGACGCGCGTATTAGCGGAGGCAAAGGCGCTGATATCGTGGCTTGCTGTCACGTAGGCGCTGTCATTCGTCGGACCCGAATAGCGTGCCAGCTCGGTCCAGGGCCCGGCCGCGCCGTTTGCCGAGACCTCGACCGTCGTGAAATCGCTCGAATTGTCGAGTTTATTGCGGCGGTAATCGTAGCTGAGCGTGACGTTAGCCGCGCCGCTCAGATCTGCCTCGCGCTCCAGTCCCTCGCCGCCGTTATCGTTGTCGCGGGTGCGTATACGGACCGAGTCAAGATCGGTCCAGATTCGGATGTCTCCGGCCGTTGGCCCGTCGCTTTCGCCAACTTCGGTCCATGGACTCGTCGACCAGTCGAGCGTGCCGTCGCTGTTATCGAACGCGTAAACCTCGAATTGATCCAAATACGTACCATCGCAGGGCCCGCCGCCACCACCACCGGTGGCCTCCTGGATATGAACGTTGTCGATATACGACGTACGCGTCGTGCTCACGCCATTGAATTCGAACTGGATGATGGTATCCACATCTTTGTGCGCGGTCAGGTCGTAGCTGGCGGACTGATACTCGGTGTGATCGAGTGGCCCTTCGAACTTGTCGAGCTCCGTCCAATTCATGCCATTGTCCGTGCTGACCCGGATCCTCATGAAATCGAAGCTCGGGTAATCCACGAGGCGATAGTCAAAACTCAAAGTCGGCTGACTGAAGGCCGACAGGTCGGCAATTCTACTTATGCGCACGCCCTGGCTGGTTACGCGCAGGCGAACGCCATCCGGATCGGGGATGTCGGGGTCCGCCGCAACCTGTATTTGCCCGGCGCAGGAGCCATCGGACTCGTTGATTTCCACCCACGCCCAGGGGCTCCAGTCCAGCATGCCGTCGCTTC
>JBFHXQ010000084.1:0-9797 GCA_041598895.1 Woeseiaceae bacterium
GCAATCGAGCTGCGAATTGCCGCACGGCTTGGCTTCAGGCCGTCAAACTCGTTGCGAACGCCGTCTACGACGCCAACGATCTTGAAATAGTTCAGATATACAGGAGTGAGTCGTAAAGCGGCAAACGCGAACAGACCCACAAACGCCGCGAGTATGACGAACCCGAGGGCAGTCATGCCCCCCTGGCGCGCCGGACTCGCGACGCGGACAGACTGTGCTCGGGAAATACCTCGCGTGTGCGTGCAGTAATTTGTGCTCATTCCTACAACTCCCTGACTTGCAGGCGCTTTTTCCCCCATTTTCGGGGTCCGGCCAGTGTCCGCTATTGTACTGGTCAATTCAGTGACTGACACCACATTATTGGATCTTGTTGCCGATACGATCCCATCGCGGCCAACTCAAGCCGTCGATATGCATCCAGATTCGTACGGCTTCGCCGACGAGATGTGATTCCGGTATCGCGCCAATGAATCGACTGTCACGGCTGTTATCACGATTGTCACCCATCACGAAGTAGTGGCCTGCCGGCACCTTGTAAACTCCATCGCGAACCGAATACGCAGGATTCGTAACGAGGATGTCGTGCGCCCGATTACCTAGCTTTTCCACAAAAATCGGTCTCGACCTCGTTGCATCCGGCGCTTTTTCGAGGTCAACGGGCTCACCATTGACGAACAGTCGATGCCTCTCGTAGCGCAACTCGTCGCCCGGCAGTCCGACAACTCTTTTTATGTAGTTGACGCCCGAATCCGAAGGCAAACGGAATACGACGACGTCTCCCCGCTCAGGGTTACCCGTTTCGAGAATTTTGGTTTCCGTCACCGGAAGCCGCAAACCGTACGCGTACTTCTTGACGAAAATGAAATCGCCCTGCAGCAGCGTAGGCATCATCGATCCGGACGGTATCCGAAACGGTTCGAAAATAAATGAGCGGATTACCAGGACGATCAGCAGCACCGGGAAAAACGATCGGCTGTATTCCACGATCGTTTGCAGGCCGCGTGATTCGGTTGCGTTGCCGCCTGCACTGCGCTTTTGCAGAACAAACTTGTCCAGCGCCACGATCACTCCAGTGAATGCCGTTAGTGCCGTAAGTATCAATGCGAGATTCATAGTCAATGCTTAACTCTCACTTTTCGGCTCGCAAAACGGCCAGGAATGCTTCCTGCGGGATTTCTACGGACCCGACCTGTTTCATGCGGCGTTTTCCAGCCTTCTGTTTTTCCAAGAGCTTTCGCTTGCGGGTAACGTCGCCACCGTAGCATTTGGCGGTCACGTTTTTCCGCAATGCCTTGACGGTGCTTCGCGCGATGATCTGGCTCCCGATTGCAGCCTGAATAGCCACGTCGAACATCTGTCTCGGTATGAGATCGCGCATTTTTTCCACGAGTTCGCGGCCACGCGCCTGGGCATTTTGCCGATGTACGATAATCGACAGCGCGTCGACCCGCTCCTTGTTGATCAAGACGTCGAGCCGAACCAGCTGCGCCGGCTCGAATCGATCGAAATGATAATCGAACGACGCAAAGCCGCGGCTTACCGACTTGAGTCGATCGAAAAAATCCATCACCACCTCCGCCAGCGGCAGCTCGTACTCGAGCGATACCTGCTTTCCGGCATAACGCATCTGCCTTTGTATGCCGCGCTTTTCGATACACAGCTTTATGACTGCGCCGACGTGCTGCTCGGGAACGAGAATGTTTGCCATGATGATCGGCTCGCGCAGCTCGGATATTTCGTTGCCAGGCGGCAGTTTTGAGGGGTTGTCGACATGCAGTGTCTCGCCGGCCACGTTGACGACCTCGAAGATGACGGTCGGCGCCGTCGTGATGAGTTCGAGATCATATTCCCTCTCGAGCCGCTCCTGGACAATCTCCATATGCAGCATGCCCAGAAACCCGCAGCGAAAACCGAAACCAAGTGCCGCGGACGTCTCGGGCTCGAAATGCAGCGCGGCGTCATTGAGCCGAAGCTTCTGCAGGGCCTCGCGAAAATTCTCGTAATCGTCGGAATTAATCGGGAAAAGGCCCGCAAATACGCGCGGCTGAATCTGCTTGAAACCCGGGAGCGCCGCGTTACACGGCTGCCGCGCCAGCGTGAGCGTATCCCCAACCGGCGCACCGAAGATGTCCTTTATACCGGCAATGACAAACCCTACCTCGCCGGTCCGTAGCTCGTCGCGATCCTGCATTTTCGGCGTAAATGCTCCGACACGGTCGGCGACGTAGCTTGCTCCGGTGGACATCACCGTAATTTTCGCACCTTTCGTCAGGCTACCGTTGACGACTCGAACCAGAGAGACCACCCCCACGTAGTTGTCAAACCAAGAATCGATGATCAGGGCCTGCAGCGTGTGCTCCGGCTTGCCTGCAGGTGGCGGAATCCTCGTGATGATAGCCTCGAGCAATTCAGGAACGCCATCGCCGGTCTTCGCACTGACCCGTACGGCGTGCTGCGCATCGATTCCAATGATGTCCTCGATTTCGGCCACGACACGGTCCGGATCCGCCGCCGACAGGTCAATCTTGTTCAATACCGGAAGCACTTCCAGACCCTGATCGATTGCCGTCGTGCAATTTGCGACGCTTTGCGCCTCTACGCCCTGTGCTGCATCGACGACGAGCAGTGCACCCTCGCAGGCCGCCAGCGACCTGGACACTTCATATGAAAAATCCACGTGACCCGGCGTATCGATAAAGTTGAGCTGGTAGTTCGTACCGTCGACGGACGTATACTCGAGCGACACGGACTGCGCTTTGATCGTAATGCCCCGCTCGCGCTCGAGATCCATGGAATCGAGCACCTGGTCGGCCATCTCGCGATCGCTTAGACCACCGCAATATTGGATGAAGCGGTCAGCCAGCGTCGACTTGCCGTGATCAATGTGCGCGATAATCGAGAAATTGCGAATTCGATTCATAACGTGGAAAGCGGCTCCAGGCAGGCGGGCCGCGCCGAAGTATACCTATTTTGCTGCGTCGGTCCCGGACATTCGTCACCCGCCGGAGCGCGCAGCTTCGACCGCCGTCACGAGCGCTGTAACTGCTGCCGCGTCCAGCCGACCCTCGCAGACGATCCGCGCGTCGTACTCGACGACCGGCACCCGCTCATCGTACATACACCGCCAGTCGTCTCGGCTGTCGATATCGCAGACGGTCACGCTGAGCCGCCGCTCGACGAGCGGCAGCAGTTCTTCGATCAGCTGTTCGCAGAGGTGGCATCCGCGCCGGCTGTAAATCCTGAGGCCCGGCATTCAGACGCGGGTTGCCGGTGATTCCACACGGCGCTCGATCACCGGTACGAAGTGGTGCAAGCAGTCCTCGCTGGCCAGTCGCCGCCTCGCCAACACGGTTCCGATCACGAGTCCGGTCAGCGCCGCCAGTGCGGAGATACCGTCAGTCGCGCCAAAGTAGCGGGACGCCGCCGCCGCACTGAGCGCACCCAGAAGCGGCAGGCCGTAGGCGAGCCAGGCGGCGCTCAGTAGGCGCGCAGGGGCCAGTGCCAGTTCGACGGTATCGCCTTCCGCGACCCGGACTCCGCTGCGTATCTCGGCCTCGACGCGACGCTCCCGGCCGGCACCCGCGAACGCCCCGGCACCGCAGCCTCGGCCTGCCGCGCAGCGGGGACACGCTGCGGCGTCCACGATCACAACGGCCCGCGGGCTCGGAGCAGTCGCCATTAACGAGACGACAGTGCCGCGGGGATTGTCTGCTTTGGTGCCCTGCATTGCTGGCGACCATTGCCCGTTCAAAGCGACGCAGGCCTATCGTGGGCGCATCGAACCGGCAATCGCTTCCAGCGTCATCACCGGAACTTCACCGACAGCCGTTACGTAATGATCGGCGATTTCCACACTGATAGAGTTGGATGCTCCCAGTCGCGATCTCCGGCTAATTTTTGCATCGGTTTTCGGCGCGATAAAAACGGACACATTGGCGAGACCATCGCTGAACAGAATGTGCGTGACCCGGTGCTTGCTGCGTCCGGGAAGTTCCTCCTCGTGTGTCGAAACGGCCTGGAAGCCGGGCGGAAGACTGTCATTGGTCCAATCGGGCAATTCGACCGGTGTCACCTTGCCGCGAGTCTCCGTGATCCACCGAAAACTTTCGGTACTGTAGGACGGCATGAGAGCACGCGCCGAAATTTCACTGTCAAGTTTGATATCGACAAAGCGGACTTTTTCTATGGCTTTGCCGTCGATGCCAAAGAGCTCGGTTTGTAACGGAAAGCCGGTTTCTACGTCCAACCACAGCCGGTGCCCGAAACGATAGTCGTCGTGTGGTCGTATTGCGAGCAGAACTGCCTTACGTCCCGCTACGCGCTCGTGACGCAAGATGCCCACGTCATATTCGTTGCCGAATCGTATGTCGCTCGATGGCAATGTCGAAAAAAAAGTGCTCCGGTCATTCCACTCCTCGACAATAACGGACTTGCTGTCGGGCAAGATACAGTGAACCTCGTTGCCACTTCGAATAATTTCCAGTCCGTTACCGTCCTGGATGACGACTTTCTCGTGGATCACGCCATCAGCTATTTTGTGGACGACCTTGAGCGCCTCGGTCTTGCCGTTCTGCACGCGAACAACGGTGCCTTCGTAATTCGTAGACTGCACGGCACTGGCCATGCGATTGAGCCAGTCGTGCGGGCTGTAATCGTCAGCCTGGACCGCGCAGGATAGTAACCATGGCGCGAGCAACCCAACGGAAATCGCCGAATTTCTCGCGGCTGTGGTCACGGCCGTGAAGCGGCAGCGCCCGGATTCGTCTCGTCGCTGGGTGTCTCGTCCGGGACGGTGGCCTCATCCGATCCGAATATCTCGCCTTGGCGCAGCTGCAGATTCACCAGACGTGCGTTAATACTGTTGGCACCCAGCTGCGACGACGACAGGCCGTGATAGAGATAGTACTGACGCAACAGATCGTCGGGCTGGCTCGGCACCGTATACAACATATCCGCAGGCGCCTCTGCCACCGTTGCGGCAGCTCGCCCGTCTTTCGGGTCGTCAAGGCTGACCGTTTGCCGCAATCCGAGCAGTGCCGCAATCGCGACAGACGCTGCGATCACACCGCCGGCGATGGGGCGCAAATACCGTCTATGCCTGCGCACTGCCGGATCCCCGACTTCGGCTATCGGCCGTTCGTCGAGCGATGCAGAGACACGCGCCCGCAGCCGCTCCTGACCGACAATGCTGCGCTCACCGCGAAGCATTCGGCCCAATGCGATGAAAGACGCGGCCTGCTGACGGAGTTCTCTATCCTGGCAAAGTCTTCGCAACAACAATTCCGATTCGTTCTGCGGCAGTTCACCGTCGATAAAAGCCGAAATCTGCATTCTAATTGTGTCGTTCATTGCTCCCCCGCCCGCTCAGCGAATCAGCGTACCGACTTTCTTGCCGATGGCGTCGCGCGCCCTGAATATTCTCGAACGTACCGTCCCGACCGGGCAATCCATGGTCTGGGCAATTTCTTCGTAACTCATGCCGTCGAGCTCGCGCAAAATTATTGCGGTTCTCAGATCATCAGGCAACGCTGCGATTGCGCGCTCTAGCGTATCCTTTAGCTCCTGGCTCAGAGTCACTCCCTCGGGGGTGTCCGTTTCCTTGAGCTTCGCATGGAGGTTGTATTGTTCCGGATCCTGAAGGTCGAGTTCGATGTTCGTCGGACGACGTCGTTGTGCAGCCAGGTAGTTCTTCGCAGTATTCACGGCTATCCGATACAGCCAGGTATAAAACGCGCTGTCCCCGCGAAAACGTGGCAATGCCCGATAGGCCTTGATAAACGCCTCCTGAGCAATATCCAGAGCCTGTTCCGGGTCGCGTACATATCGCATCACCAGGTTGACGATCTTGTGCTCGTATTTGAGCACCAGCACGTCGAACGCGCCCTTATCGCCTTTCTGGACGCGCTTTACCAGTTCCTTGTCGGTCGTCTCATTCGACATCGGCGCCGCGCCACGGTCGCTTGCGGAGCACGCCGCCCGACTCCCCGATAGACCGGGCGCGCCCTCGAAAGTTCTGCGGGTTCCTCATCGTGCATCGAATTTGTGACCGGTTTGGCGAATCAACCGTTGCCAACGGCCAGCGCGGCGCCCGCGGTCGTCGCTTATAACCGGCAGGAATACCTGGCGCTCCGGAAAAACTCATTTGATTTCAATAGATTGTGATAACATTGGTCCCATCGGCCGACGCATCCCGGCGCGGGTCGACCCGGATCCGTAACCGGCGCCGCATGGTAGCATTTTCACGCGCCGCCCCCCGAGTGGCGCCAGATGACCTGCAAGCGTCGCCAATCGCTGCTGGCGCGGGTCGCGCCTCGAAACAGCTCTGTTATGACGCGGCCGCTGGCGCTTCGACAGCGCAACCACGCGTAGCGACTCAGTACGACGCTGCCGGGCAGCAACGTTGCGCTCAAGCCCGCGTCATGAGCACCGACTATGACGATCGAACCACGTGCATCGATGCGCAGAGCGCGCAGGTTGGCGAAACTCGACGCCTGGCGCACAAACTCGCGAGCGCTCAGTCCGCACCAGCCAGCGAGCAACGCGGCGCGCGCGAACGTATCGGTCGGAATAGTGCACAGGATCGCGATGCCCGCGAGCGTCAGGCACAGCGCGGAGGCGAGTACAATGATTCGCAGTCGGCGCTCAGGCCGGAGAGTGCTCGAGTATGTGTGCAACGACAAGGGCCACGGCCTCCTCTTCCGGCTGTTCCCGCTTGAGAAGATAGTTCACGAGCTCCGGATCAGGGAGCGCTAATAGTTTCCGAAATGCCAGCATTTCCGCCGCGCCCGCCGATGCATATCGCCGATCGAGATACCGGAGCAGCAGTTCGTCGAGCTCCCGCATACCCCGCCGACATTGCCAGCGCAAGCGCGAATGCGCCGGATCGCGGCGCACGCCGTCAGCCGTCACCCGGTTCTCCCACGAGATTCGGCATCGTATTTCAGGGCCCGGAGACGTCGACTGTCCGCTTTAGTGCCGGCGTTCGGCCAGCATCTTTTTGGTCTCGGCAATCGCCTTGGCCGGGTTCAGGCCCTTCGGACAGGTCTGTGTGCAGTTCATGATCGTATGGCAGCGATACAGCCGGAACGGATCCTCGAGTTCGTCCAGACGCTCTCCGGTCGCCTCGTCCCGACTATCCACCAGCCAACGGTATGCAGCAAGCAAAGCTGCCGGCCCCAGATAGCGGTCGCTGTTCCACCAATAGCTCGGGCAGCTCGTGGAGCAGCATGCGCAGAGGATACAGGCGGCTGGCTCATCGATGAGCTCCTGATCGTGCTTGCTCTGCAGCCGTTCCCGATCAGGTGGCGGCGGCGAGCGCGTCTGCAGCCACGGCTTGATCGACGCATACTGCGCATAGAAATTTGTCAGGTCCGGAACGAGGTCCTTTACCACGGGCATGTGCGGCAACGGATAGATCTTGACGTCGCCGCGGAATGCATCGATAGCCTGGGTGCACGCAAGAGTATTTCCACCGTTAATGTTCATTGCGCAGGAGCCGCAGATACCCTCACGACACGAACGGCGAAACGTCAGCGTCGGATCAATCTCGTTTTTGATCTTGATCAACGCATCGAGAACCATCGGGCCACAGGTATCCAGTGCGACTTCGTAAGTATCGATACGCGGATTTTCACCGCTGTCAGGATCGTATCGGTACACGGCAAAGCGGCGAACGTTGCCGCCGCCGTCGGGCGAAGGAAAATGCCTGCCTTTCTTTATCCGTGAATTCGGTGGTAATCGAAATTCAGCCACGGTTATCGGTCCTTATCCCTTCCACAAATCCGGGTCGAGCCTGAAGCAACGCATGGCGCGACTCAGTACACCCGAGCCTTCGGTGGTATTGCTTCAACTTCGTCGGTCAAAGGCTCTTCGTGCACGGGCCGATAGTCGAATTCCACCTCGCCTCCGGAGTCGATCCAGGTCAATGTATGTTTCATCCAATGCTCGTCGTCCCGTTCGGGATAATCTTCTCTCGCATGCGCACCGCGACTTTCGCGACGGTGTGCCGCTGACGCAATGGTGACGACGGCATTTTGCAACAGGTTTTCGAGCTCGAGAGTCTCGATCAGATCCGTGTTCCAGATCATTGAACGGTCCGCTACGTTGACATCGGCAAAACTCGCGTAGGTTCGGGCGAGCGCGCTGACCCCCTCATCCAGAACCTCGCCGGTACGAAACACGGCCGCATGATTCTGCATGATCTTCTGCATTTCGAGACGAATCTGCGCGGTCGGCCTACCGCCGGAGGCATTACGCAGCTTGTCGATTCGATCGACGGTGTCCCGGCCGGCGCCATCCGGCAGTGGCCGATGACTTACGCCAGGAACCATGGTTTCGGCGCAATGCAATGCAGCTGCGCGTCCAAACACGACAAGATCCAGGAGCGAATTCGAGCCCAGACGATTCGCACCGTGCACGGAAACGCACGCAGCTTCGCCCACGGCCATGAGACCAGGCACGACCGCTTCCGCATTGCCATCCCTGACTGTCACGACTTCACCTTTGAAGTTCGTCGGAATGCCGCCCATATTGTAGTGCACGGTCGGCAAAACCGGTATCGGCGATTTCGTGACATCGACGCCGGCAAAAATTCGAGCTGTTTCGGCAATGCCGGGCAGCCGTTCATCGATGACTTCGGGACCGAGGTGTTCGAGATGCAGGAAGATGTGGTCGCTTTCCGAACCAACCCCGCGGCCCTCTCGAATTTCGATTGTCATTGCGCGGCTGACGACATCCCGCGAGGCGAGGTCCTTTGCATTCGGCGCGTAGCGCTCCATGAACCGTTCGCCGTCCGAATTGGTCAGATATCCTCCCTCGCCGCGCACGCCTTCCGTAATCAGGCAACCAGCACCATAAATGCCGGTCGGATGAAACTGCACGAATTCCATATCCTGAAGTGGAAGTCCGGCGCGCAACACCATCGCATTACCGTCGCCCGTGCACGTGTGCGCCGAAGTGCACGAGAAATATGCGCGCCCATAACCGCCGGTCGCGAGTATCACCTGATGCGAACGAAATCTGTGCACGCGACCGGTGGTCAGATCGATTGCTATGACGCCGCGGCAGGCGCCCTCTTCCATGATCAAATCGACCGCGAAATACTCCACGAAAAACTCGGCGTCATTTTTAAGGGACTGCTGGTAGAGCGTGTGCAGCATCGCGTGCCCGGTGCGATCCGCGGCGGCACAGGTGCGTTGCGCCGTGCCCTCGCCGTACCGCGTGGTCATGCCGCCGAATGGCCGCTGATAGATCCGGCCATCTTCCGTGCGGGAAAACGGGACACCGTAATGCTCGAGTTCTATGACCGCAGCCGGCGCCTCCTTGCACATGTATTCAATGGCATCCTGGTCGCCAAGCCAGTCCGAACCCTTCACCGTGTCGTACATGTGCCAACGCCAGTCGTCCTCCCCCATGTTCCCGAGCGCGGCGCTGATACCCCCCTGCGCCGCGACGGTGTGGCTTCGCGTCGGAAATACTTTCGTGATACATGCCGTATTGAATCCGGCCCGGGCCAGCCCGAACGTCGCCCGCAGGCCTGCGCCCCCCGCGCCAATGACGACGACGTCGTAACTGTGCTCCACGAACTCGTAGTCGCTCATGCAGCAAGCCCGATGCGGAGAATCGAGTACACGGATGCGATAGCGACGAATACGTGTACGAAACGCGATGCGATCAGCGAACTCACTTTCACACCGCTTGCATGCACGTAATCCTCTATGACGACCTGGATACCGAGATACGAGTGGTAGGCAAGCGTGACGCAAAGCAGCGACAGCAATATGGCGTTGAGAGGTCGC
>JBFHXQ010000085.1:0-9735 GCA_041598895.1 Woeseiaceae bacterium
ATCATTAGCGCTGCGACCCTGCGACTGTATCCGGATCCGGGGCCAATAACGACGCTGCTCCTGGCTATCGACTCGCCGGAGCGCGCTGTCGAGGTGCTGGCAAGGTGCCGGGAGGAAATCGGCGACAACATACAGGCCTTTGAACTGATGTCCAGCCTGTCACTGGAACTCGTATTGCGCCACATTCCGGATACACGGCTGCCGTTTACACTTGGCCAGCCGTGGTACGTTCTCGCGGATCTGGCCGTGGGCTGCGATGAATCACCGGTCACCGATATGCTGACCCGATTGCTGGATGCCGAACTGCTGGCGGACGGCCTGGTCGCAAAGAACAGCGCCGAGGCCGAACGCCTGTGGCGCCTCCGGCATGCGATACCGGAAGCCGAAAAGCTTGCGGGTGGCGGGCTCAAACACGATGTGGCCGTTCCGATAAGTCGTATCGGCGAATTCCTCACGCGCGGAGCCGTCCTGGTGTCCCGGGCCGCACCTCATTCGCGACTCGTGGCATTCGGCCACGTTGGCGACGGCAATATGCACTTCAACGTTCTGCAGCCCGATGGCGCCGATCCCGCGGAATTTCGAAACGGCAGCCAGGGCCTGAGTGACGAGATTTATGCGCTTGTCACGGAGTTTGACGGTACCATCAGCGCCGAGCACGGGATCGGGACCTTTAAAAAGGCCGCTCTGGCGCGGTATCGTAGCGGCCCTGAGATCGATCTGATGCGCGCGCTGAAACGGGCTCTGGATCGGGACAACCTGCTGAATCCAGGCAAAGTAATCTGACGACCAGTTCCGCCTGACCGGGTGCTTAATCGGCTAGACTGGCGGCCGAAATTCCGAACCTGTGGGCACAGTTACAGGGGTGTTGTTGCAAAATACATATGAGCGCATCGTCGAGCAAGCTTCATGAGACCTGGGTCGGCCAGCTGGAAATTTTCGACAAGCAGCTGGGCGGATTGTTGCATGACCCGGTGCTGGTCGCCGACATCAGGAAAAATGTGCGCCGCATGCTTGCCGCTCAAGACAACAGCGAGCGCACGATGCGCCAGCTGTTGCAGGAACGGATTGCCGACGGGTCGATCCGTAAGCAGACAAACGAAATCATTTGCACGATGCTCGACAAGCTCGGGGTGGACGGGCTGCCACCGGTCGCGAAGCAGTTCAAGGAAACCGGGCTCGCGCCGCTTTCGGCAGTTGCAAGTCCTCTACCCGAGCCGGAAAAAACCGACCCCTTCGGTTCGACCACGATCATTGAAGACGACGTCGATCACGACAAGGATACCGCGGACGATCGGGTTCAGGTTGGCTCCGTATTGCGCGACCGCTTCCTGCTTCAGGAACGCGTTAGCGGTGGCAGCATGGGCGTCGTTTACAAAGCCCTGGACCGGCGGCTTGCGGAGGCCGGCGCCGAGGAACCCTGGGTTGCAGTAAAAGTACTATCGCCGCAGCTGTCGAAAAATGTGAATGCGCTGCGGGCCCTGCAACAGGAAGCGGCAAAGGGTCGATGCCTCACGCACTCGAATATTGTTCGCTTTATCGATCTCGATCGTGATGACGACCTGTATTTCATTGTCATGGAATGGCTCGACGGTCGTACGCTCGCCGATATTCTCGATACGCCCGCTACGAAACGGCTCGATATCGACGAGTCGTTTCGAATCGTGCGTGAACTAGGCAAGGCACTCGACTACGCGCATCGTTGCGGTATCGTGCATGCCGACGTAAAACCCGCGAACGTAATGATTTTACCCGGGGGCGGCGTCAAGCTCTTCGACTTCGGCGTTGCCCGGGTGCGTCAGAAACAGTTCAGCGACAACACCGGTTTCGATCCGGGCGTGCTCCGCCTGATGACCCCCGCATACTCGAGCATGCAGGTCCTGACCGGTGAGGATCCGGTACCGGCTGACGACGTGTATTCTCTTGCCTGTCTCGCATACCGCCTCATTGCCGGTTACCGGGTCTTCGGACCGCGAAACGCTGCTGAGGCGGCCGAGCAGGGTATGACTCCGCAGCCGCCGAAGAACCTGACCGACGGTCAGTGGCGAGTATTGAAGAAGGCGCTGTCGTTCGCTCGCGTGACGCGCTTCGATTCCATGCAGGCGTTTATCGACGCTCTGGACATGCCGGGTGACGGTGACACTCGCAGCATCCAGGTCGACGTGCCGCGACAAGTCGCCACGAGGAAGCCGCGCCGGACCGGCCGGGCGATCTTCGGATTCCTGCTGCTGCTCGCTCTGGCCGGCTTCGCGGCCTATCAGTATGGCTACCTCGACGATGCGATCGCCGATATCCGGGCGGCGCTCGATTCCTATGCGTTGGGCGAAACACCGAGTGTCGTCGCCGTTCCTCCCGCCGAGCCGCAGGTCGAACCCGAGGTGTCGGCCGTGGCGTCATCGGAACCGCAGCCCGAACCCGAGACGGTCGAGCGAGAGACGGAACCCGACGCTCGAGCGGACCTGGATTTGGGTCCTCTAGCTGCTGACGTGAGCCGACCGGAGCCGATTGCGGAGCCGATGATCGATTTCGCGACGCTCCCGCCGCCGACTGCCGAAGTCGTCCTGGCAGCGCCAGGCGATCCCGCTGAAACGGTTACCGTCACGTTACGGGAAGACGGGCCGCCCGCCGTCATCGACGTGGTCCGACGCGATACGCAGCTACCGCTCACGCTGCGCCTCGAAGAGATCAGCTTTAGCGGCAATCGATCCCCGTTTATCGCCGGTCAGTATTCTTTTTCCGACAATGGGTTCCTCGAGTTTCCTCAGGGCCAGGACCGGGCCCGTTTCACGCTGACCATGACATCCGATCCGCTCCGTGAGGCGGATCAGCAGTCGACCTTGAGGATTCGCGAATCGGACAGCGTGTCGTCCGAGCTCGCGCGGCTTACCGTATTTCTCGAAGATGACGATCAGCGCACGTTCGAGTCACAACTACCCGTGAATACGATTGCGTTCGGCGTCAGCCAGATCTCGGTGCGGGAGAGCGATCCCGCCGTGCAGGTCGACATTCAGCGCTTCAATCCCGATGACCAGCCCATAGTCGCCGGTTACGTCTTGCGAGACGTCACGGCCCGAGAGGGAGAAGATTATTTCGCTCCGGGCGGTAACGTTGTAACGTTCGAACCGGGCCAACGCGTTGCGCGCCTGTTGATCCCGCTGGTGCAGGATACCGAGTTCGAAGGGGACGAAGCGTTCGTACTGGAGCTTTCGACCGGCGATTCCGCCGTGGACACTGCGGTATTCCGGCGTCTTGCGATTATGATTCGCGACGACGACCTTGCACGCCCCTAGGCTGGTACGCGTCCGACCACGAACCGAAAAAACCGTGCTGCGAGATGCCTGAATGACCGAGAAGGATATGCGTCGCTATTCCCGAATTGTCGTCGACGGTGTCGAGCAGGCACCCAGTCGCGCGATGTTGAGGGCGGTCGGGTTTACCGAAGACGATTTTCAGCGGCCACAGATAGGTATCGCCTCGACATGGAGCATGGTCACGCCGTGCAACATGCACATCAATGTGCTCGCCGACGAAGCTGCGGCAGGTGCCGACGAAGCCGGTGGCAAAGCCGTACTGTTCAACACAATCAGCGTGTCGGACGGGATATCGATGGGGACTCCGGGCATGCGTTACTCGCTGGTATCACGCGAGATCATCGCGGATTCCATCGAAGCGGTGGTCGGCGCCGAAGGCTTCGATGGCTTTGTTGCCTTGGGCGGCTGCGACAAGAATATGCCGGGCTGCGTCATGGCGATGGCGCGCTTGAACCGACCGGCGGTGTTCGTTTACGGGGGCACTATCAAACCCGGCGCCCAACGCCGCGATATCGTCTCGGTGTTCGAGGCCGTTGGCGCGCTGTCGAGCGGTAAGATCAGTCCCGATGAGCTGCTGGAAGTCGAGCGCACGGCGATTCCCGGCCCTGGAGCATGCGGTGGGATGTACACGGCGAACACGATGGCGTCCGCGATCGAGGCGCTGGGCATGAGCCTCGCCAACAGTTCAGCACAGGAGGCTGAATCCGAACAGAAGGCGAGCGATTGCCACCGCGCCGGCGCGGCCGTCGTCGAATTGTTACGCCGGGACATCAAGCCGCTCGATATCATGACCAAACCGGCCTTCGAAAACGCGATCGTCGTCGTGATTGCGCTAGGGGGCTCGACGAATGCCGTATTGCATCTATTGGCAATTGCACGGGAAGCCGGGGTCGACATGACGCTGGATGATTTCACACGCATCGGTGCGCGCACTCCGGTACTGGCCGATCTGCGGCCTAGCGGCAAGTATCTGATGTCGGAATTAATCGCGATCGGCGGCATCCGACCACTCATGAAGCGATTGCTGGATGCGGGCCACCTGCACGGTGACTGCCTGACGGTTTCAGGGAGGACGCTCGGCGAGAATCTCGCCGATGTTGCAGATTATCCCGAAGGTCAGGATGTCATTCACGATTTCGACAATCCGATTAAACGCGAGAGTCATCTGGCAATTCTGTACGGCAATGTCGCACCTGAGGGCGCCGTAGCGAAAATCACGGGGAAAGAGGGCACGCGCTTCGAGGGAACCGCACGGGTATACCATTCCGAGGAGCTGGCGCTCGAGGCTATTCTTGCTGATTCGATCCGATCTGGCGATGTCGTCGTTATTCGCTACGAAGGGCCCAAGGGCGGGCCCGGTATGCGCGAAATGCTGAGCCCGACCGGCGCAATCATGGGCAAGGGTCTCGGCGCCGAGGTGGCGCTCATCACGGATGGACGTTTTTCCGGCGGGAGCCACGGCTTCGTCGTCGGTCACGTGTCGCCCGAGGCTGCGGCAGGCGGCCCGATCGCGCTCATCGAGGACGGGGATCGAGTCGTCATCGACGCCGATCGCAAGGAAATCAATGTCCGCATTTCGGATGCGGATTTCGAGCGGCGGCGCAGCGCGTGGCAGCGCCCGCCGTCCAGCGTTACCGGTGGCGCATTGGCAAAGTATCGCGCGAGCGTATCGTCGGCATCGCACGGCGCGGTTACGATGCCACCGGCCTGGGACGATTGATTGTTACACCTGTAAATATGCGCCGTCGACATGGCTTGCAGGCCCAATTCGGTTCGGTACTTGACGTTTGCCACGAGGTTCGCTGTACTGCCGTTAATGACGATTTTCAGCACCCACGTAGAGTGCCAGCGCGGCTTGCGTATGGCTGCGAATAAGCATTTAAAACATATGGCGCGCCAGAGGTGCGTGGGTGCGCATGGCGATCGTACCGGCTGACAAAAAGACCGGACGTTGTCATCAAACCCGCGAGGGCATGCCTGGCGGGTTTTTTTTTGGCGATGAGTGACGATGCGACGCCACGATGACTGACTCGATCGAAGCCGTTTTTGACGACAGCGGTGCACTGGGCGCTCCGGCCGCTATCGCCAGCTCACGTTGGGTAATTCTGAAGTTCGGCGGCAGCAGCGTTTCCTCGGCAAAAAACTGGGCGACAATAGCCACGATCGTGCAACGACGTCTGGACGAGGGATTGAAGCCGGTCGTCGTGCATTCTGCTCTGCACAGCGTCTCTGATGCCCTGGAATCCGTGCTGCAAACGGCAATCTCGGCGGATCCATCGGATGAGCTCGCTCTGATACGCCGACAGCATCTGGATCTCGCCGCAGCTTTGAACCTCGACGCTACCGATCTCATCGAAGAATCGCTGCACGAGCTCGACCAGTTGGTCGCAGGAGTTCGCCTCGTACGCGAAGTCAGCGTCCGCGTTCGCGTGCGCATCATGGCGCTCGGGGAACTGATGGCGACGCAACTGGGCGCCGCGTACCTCGCGCGCGCGGGCCTGCCCGTCAGTTGGGTCGATGCGCGCGAGCTGTTGACCAGCACGACTCGGACCGGCCGGCCTCGGGACCAGGATTATCTGGCTGCAACCTGCGATCATGCGGCTGACCCGGCACTGGCAAATACGCTCGACCGGTACGACGGTGTGCTGCTGACCCAGGGTTTCATCGCGCGAAACGAGCGCGGTGAAACCGTGTTACTTGGCCGTGGCGGGTCGGACACGTCCGGAGCGTACTTTGCGGCTCGCCTGCAGGCACGGCGGCTGGAAATCTGGACTGACGTACCTGGCATGTTCACTGCCGACCCGCGCGTTGTTCCGTCGGCAAGGTTGCTGACGAGGCTGCATTTCGACGAAGCCCAGGAGTTGGCATCGGCCGGTAGCGCCGTGCTGCATCCACGCTGTCTGTCGCCGCTGCGCAGCAATGGCATACCGCTGTTCGTGCGCTGTACGACGGCGCCGGACATTCACGGCACCGTCATTTCGGCAATCACCGACGAAGTCGAACCCCAGGTCAAGGGCATTTGCAGCCGCGACGGCCTGACTCTCGTGTCCATGGACGGTGTAAGCATGTGGCACGAGGTCGGGTTCCTCGCGCGAGCATTTGCCGTCTTTGCCGAGCACGGCATTTCGATAGACCTCGTGTCGACTTCAGAAACCAATGTCACAGTCTCCATCGATACGGGTGACGGGATGCTCGACGAAATTACTAGCGACGCGCTCATTCGCGACCTGGGAAACCTGTGTCGCGTCCGGTTAATCGCGCGCTGCTCGGCAGTCAGTCTCGTCGGGCGCAAGATCCGCACAATACTGCCGCGCCTGGCGCCAGCACTGGAAGTTTTCGAAGAGGAAAAGATTCATCTGATGTCGCAGTCGGCAAACGATCTGAATCTCAGTTTCGTGGTCGACGAAGAGCAGGGTCCGCGGCTTATTCGCAAACTGCATGCGTCAATAATTCGCAAAGTCGGCGGCAGCGCGACATTTGGCGCCAGCTGGGAGCAACTCTTCCAGGGCGAGCAGCCCGCGATTCGGACCGCCGATGTCTGGTGGATGCGCAAACGCGAGCAGTTGCTCGATCTCGCATCGAAACACCACAATGCGTACGTCTATGATCAGGAAACGGTGCGATCCTCGGCGCAGTCTCTGCTATCGCTCCGCAGCGTCGATCGGGTGCTGTATGCGGTCAAGGCAAACTTCAATCCGGAGCTGCTGCGTACGCTCGGTCAAGAAGGCATCGACTTCGAGTGCGTGTCGCCGGGTGAGGTGAAGTGGCTGGAGCGCGAGATTCCGGATTTGACACCGAGCCGGATCCTGTTCACGCCCAATTTTGCGCCCCGGGAAGAATACGCCTGGGCTCTCGAAAAGGGACTGCAGCTTACGCTGGATAACCTGTACCCGCTTCAGGCCTGGCCGGAGATGTTCGCAGGCAAAAAGCTGTTCATTCGTCTCGATCCCGGACAGGGCCGTGGTCATCACGAACACGTCAAAACGGCCGGCATGCATTCGAAGTTCGGCATACCGCTATTCGAGGTCGATGAACTGCAGGATCTGGCCGGACGGGCCGAGGCTGAAATCGTGGGACTGCATGCGCATACCGGCAGTGGCGTGCTCGACGCCGGCACCTGGAGCAGCGTGGCGAATGCACTTGCGTCAGTGGCGCAACGCTTTCCCGCGGTCGAGGCTCTGGACCTCGGCGGCGGGCTGGGTATTGCCGAGAAACCCGGTGATCCGTCGTTCGATCTCGATCGCCTGGACGCGCTGCTAAGCGATTTTCGCTTAACCCATCCGGACTATCGGCTGTGGTTGGAGCCGGGCCGATTTATCGTCGCACAGGCAGGTGTCTTATTGACCCGCGTGACCCAGCTGAAAGGCAAGGGTGACATGCGCTATGTCGGGGTCTCCACAGGAATGAATTCTCTGATTCGCCCTGCGCTCTACGGCGCATACCATGAGATCGTAAACCTGACCCGCGCCGGCGCCGCGGCCACCGATATCGTGACGGTTGTCGGACCGATCTGCGAGACCGGCGATCGTCTCGGCAGTGATCGCCTGCTGCCGGAGTGTCGGGAAGGCGACGTCATGCTGATTGCTAACGTGGGCGCGTATGGCTACGTAATGAGTTCCGGCTACAATCGCCGGGACGTCGCATCCGAATTTGTCATTTGAGAATAACGCCGACAATCTGACTGCAGCTTCCTCATCGGCCGAGCCTGCCCGGAGGACGGGCCGCACTCGTGTCACGACTTGTTGTGCCGTTCCTCGAGGCGGCGACTGACGTCGGCCAGCGAAATTCCCTGTTCATTGAGCAATACGAGCAGATGGTAGACGAGATCGGCCGCTTCGTTGAGCGTTGCATTGCGGTCATTCATAACTGCCGCGAGCGCGAGTTCCACGCCTTCTTCGCCGAGTTTCTGAGCAAGCCGTTGGTGGCCTGCGGCGACGAGCTCCGCAGTATAGCTTTCTACTTTCGGCGTACGGATGCGATCCTGCACGATAGTCTCGAGCTGCTCGAGAAAGTGTAATTTTGATTTCTTCACATTGACGCCCTCACGGCCGCACCTCGACGCCGCATTCCGTCAGGTATCGCTTCAGATCAGCAATATCGATCTCGGCGCTGTGAAACACGCTTGCGGCCAGCGCGCCGTTTACACGCGCCAAGTCGAACACATCCCGAAAATGCTGTTTCGCGCCGGCACCACCCGAGGCGATCAGTGGCACGGTACAGCGCGCACGTACCAGGCCGAGTTGGCGGCAATCGTATCCGCGGCGCACACCGTCCTGATTCATGCAGTTCAGTACGATTTCTCCTGCCCCGCGGTCCTGAGCCTCGGTGATCCAGTCAAGCGTTTGACGGGCCGCAGATGTCGTCTTTGCCGGATCGCCGGTGTACTGATAGACGGCGTATTGCCCGTCCTGCTCGCGACTGTCGACGCCGAGCACGACACACTGCGAGCCAAATCGCCGGGCAAGATCAGAAATCAGTGCCGGCCGCTCCAGCGCCGGTGAATTGATCGATATCTTGTCGGCCCCTTTATTCAGCACGTCTTCGGCATCCGCCACGCTGCGAATGCCTCCCGCCACGCTGAATGGAATGTCGATGACCGCAGCAACGCGACTGACCCAGTCGCGATCGACGGTGCGCCCGTCCGGGCTTGCAGTTATATCGTAAAACACCAGCTCGTCGGCGCCTTCAGTGCAGTAGCGCTCGGCGAGCTCAATGATGTCTCCAACGACCTTGTGATCGCGAAACTGGACGCCTTTGACGACCTCGCCGCTACGCACGTCAAGACACGGGATTATGCGCTTCGCTGGAATGTTGCTACCTCATCTGCGGAAATGCTGCCGTCCAGCAGCGCACGCCCGGTGATCGCGGCCGGAACCCCCAGCTTACAGAGCGCCTGCAGATCCGCTGCGTTCCGGACGCCGCCCGACGCCTGCAACTGGAGCTTTGGAAATCGCTCCAGAATCGACGCGTAAAGTTCGAGATTCGGACCCGTCAGCGCGCCGTCGCGGTTCACGTCGGTGCACAGTACGTGTCGAATTCCATGCTCGCTGAACTCGGCAAGACTGTCGAACAAGGAGCGTCCGCTTTGCCGCGTCCAGCCATGCGTCGTCAGCATCGGCGTTCCATCGCTAGCGAATCTGACGTCGAGCGCGAGCACGACACGATCGCTGCCGAACTTCTCCAGCCATTCGCAACCTTGTTGCGGCCGGGTTACTGCAAGGCTTCCGATGACGCAGCGCATCACACCCGCATCGAACCATGCTTGCAGCGCTTCGGCATCTCGGATACCGCCACCCAGTTGAATCGACAGCGGCGCGCAACGTGCGATCTCGAGAACGACGTCCCGATTGCGCTGATTACCCTCTTTGGCACCGTCGAGATCGACAATGTGAACGTAGCCTGTCTGCATCGCCGCAAATTTGCGGGC
>JBFHXQ010000086.1:0-9729 GCA_041598895.1 Woeseiaceae bacterium
AGCCCATCGAGCGTCGTCTCGATGTTGTCGACGGCGTCGCTGATTCGTTCGGCGAGCCGTTCGGCGAGCATAATCAGGAATTCGCCACTGGTGCGTGGACCATTGCCCTGCCCGATAGCTTCGTAGACATCGCTGATCGCCAACAGGTTGCGGCGTACGGTCGTGATAATGCGATTGTGTTCCAGCCACACGCGCACGGTGACCATGTCGTCGGGTTGCGCTCCGGGGTTCATGTTGATGCCGCGTAGCAGGAGCAGCATACCGCGCTCATTGGTAACTGCACGCGGCCGCGTCTCCCCGGCACAAAGCTGCGCTGCAAAAACCGGCTCCAGTCCACTTCTGTCATTGATCCAATCGACGGCGGCGTCCTCCAGGATATTCAGATGCACCCAGGTGATGCCAACGCTGTCAGTTTTCGCAACCGATTCGGGATCCTCGATTAATCGTCCGCCACCCTGCCCGTCCAGCTGCCAGGCAAACAGAAACGGCGGCGGCGATGTCGAACCAATCATTGCCGACCGGCCCCCTGACTGTCGTCGCCGACCATGCGCACCGGTACGGGTGCCGCAGCGTCCAGATGGACGTCACGCTGCGGAAACGCGATGACGATTCCGTGCTCCGCGAAGACGTCGGAAATGCTGAAGCGGATATCGCTGCGCACCTGCCGAATCTCCCGCTCAGAAGACACGTCGCACCAGAAGTAGCCATCGAATACCAGCGCATTGTCCCCGAAGTCTTCAAAAATGACTCGCGCTGGCGGGTTCTCGCGCACACTCGGATGCGCGTTCAGAACTTCTTGCATCAGCTCGGCAACCTTTCGTACCGGCGATCCGTACGCAACGCCAACACGGACTATGGATCGTGTCATCTTGTCGACGAGCGTCCAGTTGACAACGGTCTGCTCCAGCATCTGGCTGTTCGGTACCAGCATGTGGACGCCGTCGGTTCGGCGGATCCGCGTCGAGCGATTGCCGACGAGCTCGACGGTTCCTGTCGCGTCGCCGACTTCGATAAAATCGCCAATCCGAATCGGCCGCTCGGTCATCAGTATCCAGCCGCTGATGAAGTTGTTGATAATGTTTTGCGCGCCGAAGCCCACGCCGATTGCCACTGCACCCGAGATAAACGCGAATGCCGTCAGCGGCACGTGCAACAGCGACAGTGCGGTCATGATGATGATGACGAGCAGCGCATAGAACAATATGCGGTCAATGACCAGCGCCACGTCCGCCTGCAGCGTCGATGTTGCAAGTCGACGCCGCACGACGTGCTGAATGATCCGGCTCACGATGACGCCGATCACGACCAGCATCACGGCAAGTATGAGCTGGCTCACGGCGACAATGGCGCCCTCACTGGTCGTGAACAGCGGGTAATTCCAGATTTCGAGCACGCGTTCCCACATATTCGAGAGACCGTCTATGTAGACCGCGCAATCATAGCTCAATATCTCGAGTGCCGCGCCAGACCGCCGATCGGGGAATTGCAGTTATTGCGCCTGAAATGCAAAGAGGTCAATGCAGCGTGCCAACCTCCACTGACCTGCGGATCATGCTCGCTAAAGCCGCAATATCGAATGGCTTGTGGATCAGCGGAATGCGGGATTCATCGATCCCCGCATCCGACAAAGCGTCCTCGGTATACCCCGACATAAGAATGGCTTTCGCAAGCGGCTGTAGTTTTCGCGCACGCTCGAGAAACTCCGCACCATTTGTCTGCGGCATGATCACGTCGGATACGATGATATCGATTTGGCCGAACTCGCCGGTACAAAAATCGAGCCCGGCCTCGGCATTCGGCGCGATCAGCACCCGGTAACCGAGTGACCCCAATCCCTCATCGAGAAAGCGCCGAATGTGTGCCTCGTCTTCGACGATAAGAATCGTCTCGGTTCCGGCAACATCGTCCGCCGAGATCTTTTCCCCCCACAATTCCTCCGCGGTTGCTTCGGATTTCGGCAGAAATATCTCGAATCGTGTCCCGGCGCCCACGCTGCTCGTGACCCTGATCTGGCCTTTAGACCCGGTTATGATTCCATGAACCGTAGAAAGACCAAGGCCGGTGCCACGACCAATCGGCTTTGTCGAGAAGTACGGCTCAAAGATGCGTTTGCAGGTCTCTTTGTCCATTCCAGTGCCGGTGTCGGCAACAACGAGCTTTACGTAGTGTCCCGCCCCCAACGTGGCATCACTTGCAGGTTGTGGGAGCGAAATGCTTACGTTCTCTGTGAGAATTGCAAGCTGCCCGCCATTCGGCATCGCGTCACGCGCATTCACAGCCAGGTTTACGATCACCTGCTCCATCTGACCCGGATCCACTTCCACTCTGTAAAGATCGTCCGCACATCGAACTGACAGCCTGACATCCTCGCCAATGATTCGTTTGAGCAATTCCTCGACGTGACCTATCAGCTCGTTCAGGTTTATGACGCGGCGCTCGATCGGCTGCGGCCTGCTGAACGTTAGCAGTTGCCGCGTCAATCCTGCCGCCTGCAGGCCCGCCTGCTTGACCTGTCTCAATCCGGAGCGCATCCGCTCGTCCCCGGCCGACCGCTCGAGCAGCAGGCTCGTCTGACCGATGATCGCGGTCAATAGGTTATTGAAGTCGTGCGCGACGCCGCCAACGAGCTTCCCGAGGGCGTCCAGTTTTTGCAGGTGCTGTGCCCGCTCCTCACTCGCTGCGAGCGCCTGTACCGCATCCTCCCGCCGTAAAATCGCGCCCCGCAGCAACCGCGTTGCATACCAGCCTATTAATCCGGTTACCGCCAGAATTGATGCGATGATTGCGAGAATAGGGGCGATCTGCCTCGCTGCGAGATTGATTTCGGCCAGTGCGTGCTCAGCAGCGATCGAGTGCTGCCGGTACAGTTGTTCTATGGCCAGATCGAGGGTCGACAGCACGCGTATCACCGCATCCCTGTCCACGTCTCGCGATATCGAATCCTGAACATCATCGAATCGTTGCGTGACTCTGTCGAGTGTCGCGGAAAATTGCGGATCGTCATATTGGACCTGCAGCGCGCGAAGCTCTGCAATTTCGTCACTCATCATCTTGAGCGTACCGCGAATATCGGGGCCCGCACTGACAATCGCAAATGTTGCTGCTGCTTGTCCGGCCGCTTCACGAGTCTCATAGCCTAACAGCATTGGGATGGTGTGATTTTGCCGCCGCAGCCGCTCGGATACCGTCGCAGATTTTGCATGATAAAACGTAATCCGGTCGCGGGCTTTGCGGTCGGCGTCCTGAATCAGATACAAAGAAATCAGCGATACAATCGCGACGATCGCCGCCGCAGCCAGTACCCCGTAGACGTAGCGGAAAATGTACGCGTATCTTTTCATCCCACTACTTATTATTTGCTTTCCGCAGCGTGTACGACCGATTCCTTGACCGCGAAGCGGACATCGTCGAAGTCGGACCGACCGGCCGGAAGATATGCGTTCGCCCCGAGTAAACGCAAGACCGCTGCGTGTTCCGGTATCGCGGCATTGAGCTCAAGGAATGCATCGCGCAAGACCGTTTTCAGCTTCGCGTCTAACGATTCCTGTACTGCCCAGACGTAATTCGAGTAGGCAGGTGTCGTCTCGAGAATCCTGACATCGCTGGGCCGGAGGCGACCCTCGCGGATCATCGTCTCGACTATTACGCAATTGGCCACACCGATCGCGTACTTTCCGGAACCGATCCACGCCGCCGTCTCGTCGTGTCCTGAGGAGTGATGGATCGACGCGAACAGGTATTCGGGATCCAACCCGGAACGCTTCATGAAGTGCCGCGGCATCAGATAACCGGATGTCGACAACGCCGGGCCGAACACGAAAGACTCACCGGCAAACTCCTGGAGAGTCCCGCGTTGATCAGAGCCCGCAACGAGGTAGCAGCTCGTGAAGTTCCGATCGACATCCCGCATGACCAGCGGCTCCGCCCGGCTTTGTCGTTCCGCTTCGGTGAAAGTAAGCCCGCCGAAATTGGCAATGTGAATACGGTTTGCGTCGAAATCGTCCAATAGCGCCGAATAGTCGGCTGGAATGACCAGCTCGAAAATCACTCCCGTGGCGCGCGTCAGGTAGTCGACCAGTGGGCCATAGCGATTACGGAGCTGTTCTTGCTTCTGGTCCGGCAACACGCCCAGCTTTATGACATCCGGAGTCACCCGGCTGCCGTCCTGTTCGCCGGCGCAGGCCACGATGCTCACAGCGACCGCCAGTGTGGCGAAAATCCTCAAGCCTGCCTCGAGTTTCGTAAAGTACTGGGCGCATTCTACAGTCGCGCGACATGCGCGCAAACGCCTGGCCTTGCGCGCTGATGAACGAGTTATACTGCCGCGCTATGCTTGGATCGCGCTTGTAAACAGAATGAAAGCACCTTTGTATCGCCGATGCTGACCGCTGAGACACAATCCGGAAATACCATTCTGGTAGTGGACGATCACGAACTCGTTCGAAACCTGATCGTAACCCTGCTGGAGGACGCTGGATACAGCGTGTCGGCAGCCTCCTCGGGAGCCGAAGCGATCGAGCTGGTATCCGAGACCGGCGACGACATTGCCTGCCTGATCCAGGATCTGTCCTTGCCTGAAATGCCCGGTGAAAAGATCATCTCCGAGGTTCTTCATTTACGCAGCAACATCCCGATTATCGTATTGAGCGTCGATGACGAAACCCATGCCGCACAGCGATTGTCGGGCCTGTCTATTGCCGCCTACGTGCAGAAGCCGTTCGACACAGGAGAGCTTCTGGCAACGGTTCGAGCAGTTGTCGATGAGCAATCCGCCACGTAGACGGTCCGCCAAGAAGACTCAATTGGCGGCCGGTGCTCGACTCAGCAGCACGGCCCGGACCGAGCCGGGGCACCCACCGAAAATTCGGCGGCAATTCGCACCAATATGCATATCGCGCGGCGCAGGCCGAAACGTATGGCGGAGAGGGCGGGATTTGAACCCGCGGTACGGTACCACCGTACACTCGCTTTCCAGGCGAGCACCTTAAACCACTCAGCCACCTCTCCGATATTTGTCGTCAGCCGCCGACGCCAACTGTGGGTGGCCGATCAATGCATGGCGCACCCGGCGTCTGCGTTTGCTTCGACGACGCCTCTGGCAATGGAATCTCTTTCAATTCGTTCAGTGGATCGAGCCCGTCCGGCGACTCAATCCGCTTGCCCCGCGCGGCTGTCTCGTACAGTCTCGCCTCGTCACAGGTCAGGTCAATCGACCCTCCGCAGCCGGCAAGGCCGCTCATCAGAACGACTAAGGCCAGGTATTTGACGAGCATCAGGCTGCGTGCTCTAGATCGATGCCCGCCGTCTTCATCGCGGCTCGCATAACAGCGTGATAGACATCCGAATACGGCGTAAGCGGCAACCTGAGCGACGGCCCGATCAGGTCCATTTCGTGTAACGCCCACTTCACCGGTATCGGGTTGGACTCGGCGAATAGCGCCTTGTTCAGCGGCTGCAGCGTCTCGTCGAGGGCCTTCGCCCGGACCCGATCGCCGCCGGATGCCAGCTGGCACAGCCGGGCCATGGCGCCCGGAACCACGTTGGCGCTTACCGAGATCACGCCATGACCACCCTCTTCGATAAAACGGAGCACCGTAAAATCGTCCCCGCTCAGCAGGCTGAATTCTGCGGGGACGAGTTCGCGAATCTCTGTCAAACGTTTTATATCGCCAGTAGCTTCCTTGATGCCGGAAATATTGCCATGCGCCGCGAGGCGGCCGACCGTCTCCGCCTGCATATCCGATGCCGTCCGTCCCGGCACGTTGTACAGAACCACAGGTTTTGGCACGGCATCCGCTACGGCCGTGAAATGGCGGTACATGCCCTCCTGGGTCGGTTTGTTGTAATACGGCACGACCAGCAGGTAACCATCGATTCCGCTGTCCGCCACCGCGCGGGACAGGTCGATCGTTTGCGCGGTCGAATTCGAGCCCGTACCCGCGATGATCGGCCGGCGCCCGGCGGCAATTTCAACTGCGCGCCTTATCAGGTCCGCATGCTCGTTCCGAGTCAACGTCGCCGCCTCGCCCGTCGTACCGGCGATAACCAGCCCATCGCTACCCTCGCGCACGTGAAACTCAATGAGTCGTTCGAGCGCCTCGACGTCTACCTGGCCGTTGGCGTCAAACGGGGTTACGAGCGCGACCCAGGAGCCCTTGAACACAAATGTCCCTCGCCACAAATGAGGCGGCGATGTTACTGTTCAAGTCTTGTGCTGGCAAGAAAGCGGCGCCGGCGTCGATGCGCGTTGGGGCGCGTCGGTGGCGCCGACGGCGGCGCCGGCCATTTGCGAGGAATCACACGAACTAGATGACGCAACTGATTGTTTTATCAGCTGTCGGGACCGACAGAACAGGCATCGTTGAGGACATTTCCAAAGTCGTCCTGTCTTGCGGCGGCAACATCGAAGAAAGCCGCATGACGACGCTCGGCTCCGAATTCGCGATGCTGCTTCTGGTGTCCGGCAACTGGCACACGCTGAACCGGCTGGAAGCGGGACTCCAGAAACTCGCCGACAGTGACAATCTGACGATCTCGGTTCGAAAGACCGGCGAGCGGCCGCGCCGCGAGGATCGCATGCCCTACGCCGTCGACGTGGTGGGGCTGGATCAGCAGGGCATCGTGTTCAATCTCGCGCAGTTTTTTGCGTCGCGCGATATCGATATCGCGGATGTGGCTACGCGGCGTTATGCGGCCGCCCATACTGGCGCGCCCATGTTCGCCGTACAAATGGCGGTCGACATTCCGGCATCCATCCATATCGCGCAGCTGCGTGACGAATTCCTCGAACTTTGCGACCGTCTGAACCTGGACGCGATCCTCGAACCGGTCAAGAACTAGGAAAAACCCGAAGGAGCACTAATGAGCGGACCCAGACTCAACCGGGTCGTCGGCGACTTCAGCGCCTGCGCGACCGGCAACAAGCAGATCCAGCTCAAGGATCTGCGCGGTAAACATGTCGTAATCTACTTCTATCCCAAAGACGCGACCCCCGGCTGTACCCGGGAGGGTCAGGATTTTCGGGACCTGCATGCGAAATTTCGGCGACAGAATACCGTGATACTGGGGGTCTCAAGAGACAGCATCGGGTCGCATGAGAAATTCAAGGCCAAGCACGAGTTTCCGTTCGACCTCATTTCGGATCCGGATGACAAGCTGTGCAGGAAATTCGACGTGATCAAGGAAAAGTCGCTCTACGGCCGCACATTTCAGGGCATCGAGCGCTCCACGTTCCTGATCGATACCGAGGGCAAACTCCGCGCCGAATGGCGCAAGGTGAAGGTCGCCGGACACGCTGAAAAGGTGCTCGATGCAGTCCGCAAAGTAAACAATTAGTTGTATATCTTTCAATATGTTATAGAGTTTTCTTTGTATTATGCATTAAAAAACTACCGCGCCGCGGTACACCTGGCCGGTATCATGGGGAACATGCGGGGGGTGAACCTGTCCCATGCACACGGAGCGCCGTAAGCGGCTGAGCCTTTGAGCATACAAATCCTAAAACGCCTTGCCCTCACCCTGGCCATCGGGGCAATCCTGGCCGTGGCGACGGCCAGCGGTAACGAAGTGCGCCTGCCGGACATGGGCAGCCCCGCAGACGCGATTTTGTCGAAAAGCGATGAGGCGCAGCTCGGCCGGGCGATCATGCGCGACATTCGCAAGAGCGGACGCGTCGTCGAGGACCCGCAGGTTGCCGAATACATTAACGAAATCGGCCACCGAATCGCGGCGCAGACGAATGACGGCGACCACACGTTCACGTTTTTCGTCGTCGATGATCCGCGCATCAATGCGTTCGCGCTGCCAGGCGGCTACATCGGCGTCCATACGGGCCTGATCGAGGCCAGCCGCAACGAAGACGAACTCGCAGGTGTGATCGCGCACGAAGTTGCGCACGTTACTCAGCGGCACATCGCCCGCGCAATTCACGCGAGCCAGCGGCAGAGCATTCTAACGACTGCGCTGATGCTTGGAGCTATGATTCTTGGCGCGGCCGGAGGCAGTGGCGATGCCGTCCAGGGCGCGCTTGCTGTCGCGCAGGGCACGGCGATCCAGCAGCAGATCAATTTCACACGCAGCAATGAGTATGAGGCCGATCGCATAGGCATCGGTGCCCTGGCCGCCGCCGGATTCGATCCGCACGGAATGGCGTCGTTTTTCGAGGTGATGTCCCGGCAGCAAATCACTGCACCGGACCTGCGCGTCCCGGAGTTTCTGCGCACCCATCCGGTGACCACTGCCCGCATCGCAGAAGCACGCAATCGCGCCCGGGAAATGCCCAGAGTCGAGAGCCGAGATACGAAGAACTACGGTATCGCAAAGGTGCGTCTGATGGTCGCCGCGCACGACACGCCCGAACAGGCGGTTGCGTGGTTCGAGCATCGGTCCTATGACGAGCAATCCGAGTCGGAGCGCTATGGTCGCGCCGTTGCGTATCAGCGCGCGGGTCAGCACGAACAGGCACATCGACTATTCGCCGACCTGCTCGAAAAGGATCGCAAAGTCATCGCATACCACATCGGTCGCGCACAGACCGAGCTGGCACTGGAAAACTACGCCGCCGGCATGGCGACCTTTGAAAAGGCGGTGCAGCTGTTTCCGCGCAACGTCCCGCTCGTCATTCACTACAGCGAAAGCCTGCTGCAGCACGGCAAAGCGAAACAGGCGCACGCACTGCTGCTGGACTTGCTGAATAACGTGCCGCCGACGCCCGAACAGGTACGCCTGATCGCTCGTGCCGCGAACGATGCGGGTGACACGGCCGAGTCTCTGTACTATATGTCTGAGTATCGTCTGATGACTGGCGACCTGATCGGCGGTATCGATTTTCTACGCCAGGCACTGGCTCTGCCGGAGCTCAAGGAGATCCAACGTATTCGTTTTCAGGCACGCATCGATTTCATTCGGGAATTCATGACTGAAGAACAATTGAAAATGCTGCAGCGCAGCCGTCCCGTCGGAGTAACCGCCGGCCGTGGTACGTTTCGCTGATGCCGGTGCGTGCGCCGGCAGCCCCTATTTCCTTGGTACTCGTATCGTGCCTGCTCGCGGCCTGCGCGACGACGCCCGACACTGACGACAGCACGAGCGCCCGCGTTGCGTATGATCCCTGGGAGCCGCTGAATCGCGGGGTTTACGCATTCAACGACACGGCCGACAAGGCGGTGCTCAAACCACTCGCAAAGGGATACAAAGCGATCACGCCGACATTCGCGCGACGCGGTGTCTCGAATTTCTTCGATAACCTGGTTACACCGCGTTCGGCACTCAATAACCTTCTGCAAGGTCAACCGAAACAATGCTTCAACGAGCTCGCACGGTTCCTGATTAACAGTACGCTCGGACTCGGTGGCCTGATTGATGTCGCCGGTGATAGCGGCATGCAGCGCTATGACGAAACGTTTGCCCAGACGCTCGCAGTGTGGGGACTACCGGCGGGCCCGTATGTGATGGTACCGCTGCGTGGACCGCGGACGCTTCTGGACGTCGTTGCGATGCCGGTCGATCTGCTGACCGATCCGCTGATTTACTACGAGAACACGTCGATCCGAGACAAGCTGCTGGTCCTGAGCGTCATCCGAATCGACCCGGCCGAGTTCTTCGCCGAGCTCTAAGTGTGTAGCACCACAACTGGTGGGCCGCGGCCTACCTCCACGAGCTGGGCGAGAGCATCCGCGACGAGGTTGCTTCCGGAACGACCGCAAGCGCGGTAGAGTCACTGGCGCAAGC
>JBFHXQ010000087.1:0-9668 GCA_041598895.1 Woeseiaceae bacterium
ACGAGAACACGTCGATCCGAGACAAGCTGCTGATTCTGAGCGTCATCGACACCAGGACCCGCCTGCTCAGTGCCGATCGCTTCCTCGATGATTCGAGCGATCCCTATATAACCCTGCGCGAATCCTACCTGCAGAATCGCGAATACGAAATTTACGATGGCGATCCGCCGGTCGACGACGATTTCTACGACGAATTTCTGGACGAAGACCTGTGACGTGTGGTCAGGTGTCGTTCGGCGCGTCGATGAAACCCGCCCAGCGCTCGCCGCGCCTCAACAGGTTTTCCACCTCGGTGACCTCTGCGATCGCTCGAATGCGCTTCGGAATGTCGATAAACCGGATTTCGCGCACGGTATGGTTGGCCCAGGTAATCCACTCGAGCAGCAGTGCAAGGCCTGCCGAATCTGACGCAGTCACGGCGGACAGATCCACCTCGAGCTGAGTATGGTGCTCAAACGGTTCTTCGCTCGATTGCAGGATTTTTTCTGCCGTACTGAACGTCATCTCGCCGCTAAGCCGGAAGTGCCCGTCGCCGAGGTCCTCGAGCTCGAAGTCAACCGTCTTTGCCAATGCCCGCCTCGTTTTCCAGTCGCCGAATGACCTGTTCCAGGCCCGATGCCTTGATTTCGGCATCCAACTCGGCACGAAAATTGCGGACGTAGGATACGCCCTCGACGGTAACGTCGAACATCAACCAGCCGTCATTCCGATTCACCAGCGCGTAATTGACCGGCACCTTGGTGCCATCGTCCAGCTGGACGATGGTCTTCACCATGGTCCTTTTCTTCGAGTCATCCCCTCGGTGCGGCAATATCTCGACGCGCCCCTGCTCGAATTCGAGCACGCCGTCAGCATAGCGCTGCAACAACGATCGATAAAATGCCTCGATAAAGCGCTTGCGATCTTTCGGCGTTGCGGTTCGCCAGTGTTTCCCGAGCACGAGTGCGGCAGCATACTCTCGATCGAAGCGTGGCAAGAGGATTTCGTCGATTAGCGCATATAACGCCGGCTTGTTGTTTTCGAGCTCCTCTTTACGGCCGTCGAGCCGCTCCGCAAGCAGCGCCACGGACTCTTCGATCACCGCGTTCGGTGAATCCGCCGCATACGAGCTTGCGGACATCACGAAAAGCGCCGCAACGCTGATTATCATGGCCCTTGTCGTCGTCTTGATGCTCAAGTTCGTCTACTCCCCGTCGTCGTTCGAGCTCTGATTGAACAAATACTTGCCAATCAGGTTTTCCAGTACGATCGCCGACTGCGTGAACAGTATTTCGCTTTCGTCTTCAAGATACGTCAGCGACCCACCGGCTTGCAGGCCGACATACTGGCTGCCGAGCAGCCCTGCAGTGAGTATCGATGCGTCGGAATCATCCGGAATCTGGTTGTAGCGGCTGTCGATGACGAACGTTACTATCGCCTCGAGCGCAACGGGGTCGAACTCGATTTTCGTGACTCGACCGATAGTCACTCCCGACATGGATACTGGCGATCGCGGACTCAGGCTACCGACGTTTTCAAAGCGCGCCGTCACCGTATACGTGTCTGCGGCCTTGAAGTCATTGCCGCCTGTTGTCTGGGTTACCAGAAAAAACAGCGCCCCGATGCCCAGGAGGACGAACAATCCGGTTCCGAACTCTACCGTGCGCGTTTGCTGCATAACACTACCTCATAGAACGATAGCGGTAATCATGAAATCGAGAATCAAGACTGCTATCGCGGTAACTACAACCGTGCGCGTTGTCGCGCGTCCGACACCCTCAGCAGTAGGGATCGCATTATAACCTTCCCAAACTGCAATAAGGCTTGCAACGACGCCGAACACTACGCTCTTGATGATGCCCTCGTAGACGTCGCTGAGTTCGAGCGTATCCTGCATTTGCTGCCAAAATGCACCGACATCGACGTTCAGCAGCTCGACGGCCACGAGATGCGCACCCAGCAGACCAACCACGCTGAAAATGGCGGTCAGCAGCGGCATCGAGATGGCGCCACCCAGGAATCGCGGTACGACCACTCTCCGGATTGGATTCACCGCCATCATTTCCATTGCGGATAGCTGATCGGTCGCCCGCATCAGGCCTATTTCGGAGGCCAGCGACGTACCGGCACGGCCCGCGAACAGCAGTGCCGTCACGACCGGGCCGAGCTCTTTCACCAGCGCGAATGCGGTGAATATGCCCGTCGTGTCCTCGGCGTTGAAGCGGGAAAGATTGGAATATGCCTGCAACCCGAGCACTGCCCCCACAAACAGCCCGCAGACCATGATGATTACGATAGACACCGCACCTGCGTTGTATACCTGCAGGACGACCAGCCGAAATCGGTGAATGAATACTGACGGCGTGTGCAAGAGCAGGTTCAGGAAGAACAACTGCAGCGCACCGAACGTGCGTATGAACTCGACGAACGTCTGATAAATGTCGCGAAACATTATTCTCAGTCGCCTTCTCTGCCAAGCAGCTGCTCCTCGTAATCCGGAGCATCGTAATGAAACGCGACCGGTCCGTCGGCCATGCCGTGAATGAATTGCCGCACGACCTGAGAGGATGCCTGGTGCAGCTCGTCGGGACTCCCGGAGGCCGCCACCGTGCCCTTCGAAATCAGAAAGCTGCGATCCGCCACCGTCGAAATTTCCTGCACGTCATGGCTGACAATGATGCTGGAAATTCCGAGTGCATCGTTCATGCGTCGCACCAAACGGACGATAACGCCCATCGATATCGGATCCAGGCCCGCAAATGGCTCATCGTAGATCAGGATATCCGGATCCATTACCATCGCCCGTGCGAGTGCGACTCGGCGGGCCATACCGCCGGAGAGCTCCGCCGGCATCATGTCCGCAGCGCCTCGCAAGCCGACGGCGTGCAGCTTGGTCAATACGATGTGTCGAATCAGGCGGCGCCCGAGATTCGTATGTTCACGAAGTGGAAATGCGACGTTTTCGAACACGCTGTAGTCGGTCAGCAGCGCCCCGTTTTGAAACAGCATGCCGAATCGCTTGCGCATCTCGTACAGCGCCCGATGATCGAGCGTTGAAATATCGACGCCGTCAACCAGTATCTGGCCGTGATCCGGCACGAGTTGCCGCGTAATCAGCCTTAATAACGTCGTCTTGCCCGTGCCGCTCGGCCCCATGATTGCGGTTACGTCGCCGCGCGTGATCGTCAGATTCAGCCTGTCGAAAATGCGCCGGGAGCCGCGCGTAAAGGTCAAATCCTTGACCTCTATGAGAATGTCTGACGCTGTCGTCATCACGATACCCCCGCAAAAACAACAGGCGGACAGCACCCCTGCCCGCCTGCTCGAATCCCCCCGGCACTCCGCCGCCATCCGTGCCCATCGCACCCTGGCAGGCCGCAACGGCGCAGACGTAAGTCGGTGCCGCCTGGCTGCCGAGTCCACGCTCGCCGCGCGATGCCGGCACGTTCATAGCATAGCAAAAATACGCCGCGGCCAGCACGCGGGCACAGTGAGACTCTCCCGTAACTGTTCGTTTTCAACAAGATTTTGCTTGCCGCGGACCTAAATAGGACTAAAATGGTCCATTATAGACGCACCCCGGAGGTGGGCTGTGCTCAGGATCAGCAAACTGACCGATTATGGAACCGTCGTGCTCGCGCATCTGGCCCGCGAAAGCAGTGATATTGTGAGCGCCACAGACGTGGCGGATGCGACCGGACTGGCGCTTCCGACCGTCAGCAAACTGCTCAAAGCGCTGGCGAGGGCCGGGCTGGTCTGCTCGACGCGTGGCGCAAACGGTGGCTACCGTCTGAGCAAGCACCCGGCCGAGATCAGCGCTGCAAGCGTCATCGACGCGCTGGAGGGGCCCGTGTCGATTACCGAGTGCAGCGCTGTCGACCGTCACTGTGATTTCGAGGATACGTGCCGCGTCGGCGGTTCCTGGCAAAGGATCAACCTCGCAATCCGGCGCGCACTTGACGAGGTCAGCCTGCTGGATTTGCTGCGGGCGAACAGTCCGGTGCCCCAATTTCACTTTGCGGGCATGCCCGTTACCGTCGAAAAAAAGAGCTGACTCGAGTGGCGACTGAATCTGAAAACCTGGAACGTCTCGTAAATCGGCGCTATGCGCACGGCTTCGTCACGGATATAGATGCTGACAGCTTGCCGCCCGGTCTGGATGAGGATGTTGTTCGCGCAATATCGGCGCGCAAAAATGAGCCCGAATTCATGCTTGACTGGCGGCTCAAGGCGTATCGCCAGTGGCGGGAAATGCCGGAGCCGACTTGGGCACACGTGCACTACGCACCGATCGATTACGCTGCGATTTCCTACTATTCGGCGCCGAAGTCGGACAAGGATCGGCCAAAAAGCCTCGACGAAGTCGACCCGAAACTACTCGAGACTTACGACAAGCTCGGCATACCGCTGCACGAGCGTGCCCGGCTTGCCGGCGTCGCGGTTGACGCGGTATTCGACAGCGTCTCGGTCGCGACGACGTTCAAGGAAAAACTGGCCGATGCGGGCGTCATATTCTGTTCGTTCTCGGAAGCCGTCGACAAGCATCCGGAGCTCGTGCGCAAATATCTCGGCAGCGTCGTGCCTCGGCGGGACAACTTTTTTGCGTCGCTGAACTCCGCGGTCTTCAGCGACGGGTCCTTCGTGTACGTGCCGAAGGGCGTGCGCTGCCCAATGGAGTTGTCGACGTATTTCCGCATCAATGCGGCAAACACCGGCCAGTTCGAACGGACGCTGATCATCGCTGACGAAGGCAGCTACGTCAGCTATCTAGAAGGCTGCACGGCACCGATGCGCGACGAAAACCAGCTGCATGCAGCCGTCGTCGAGCTCGTCGCGCTCAAGGACGCGGAAATCAAATATTCGACCGTGCAGAACTGGTACCCGGGAGATGAGAATGGCATAGGCGGAATTTACAACTTCGTCACGAAGCGCGGTGATTGCCGGGGTGATAATGCGAAAATCTCCTGGACCCAGGTCGAGACCGGATCGGCCATCACCTGGAAGTACCCGAGTTGCATACTGCGCGGGGACAATTCGGTCGGCGAGTTTTATTCCGTTGCCGTTGCCAATAATTACCAGCAGGCGGATACCGGGACCAAAATGATTCACATCGGCCGGAATACGCGCAGCACGATCGTGTCCAAGGGCATTTCCGCCGGCAAGGCGCAGAATGCCTATCGCGGACTGGTCCGCGTTATGCCCCAGGCGCAGAACGCGCGGAATCATACGCAGTGCGACTCGCTCCTGATCGGCAAGGAATGTGGTGCACACACGTTCCCTTACATGGAAATCCGCAATCCGTCGGCGAAAGTAGAACATGAGGCAACGACCTCCAAGATATCCGCCGATCAGCTGTTCTATTGCCGCCAGCGCGGTATCTCCGAGGAAGATGCCGTCAACATGATCGTAAATGGCTTCTGCAAGGAAGTATTCAAAGAACTGCCGATGGAATTTGCCGTCGAGGCCCAGGCACTTTTGAATGTCAGCCTCGAAGGCGCGGTAGGTTAGGAAATCGTCATGCTCGATATCCGAGATTTGCAGGTACGTACCGGTGACACGGCGATACTTCGCGGCGTTTCGCTGACGATCAGCGCGGGCGAAGTGCACGCAATCATGGGGCCGAACGGAAGTGGCAAGAGTACGCTCGCTCAGGTCATCGCCGGTCGTGACGACTACGAGGTCACGTCGGGGTCAATTACGTTTGACGGTATTGATCTTTTCGATCTTGCCCCAGAGGAACGGGCCCGGGCCGGTATTTTTCTCGGTTTCCAATATCCGGTCGAGATTCCTGGCGTCAACAACGCGTATTTGCTGAAGGCCGCGGTCAATGCGCGGCGCAAAACCAACGGCGAGAGCGAGATAGATGCGTTCGAGTTTTTGAAACTTGCGAAGGAAAAAATGGCGCTGCTCGGCATGGATCCGAAATTTCTCAACAGGGGCGTGAACGAAGGCTTTTCTGGCGGAGAGAAAAAGCGCAATGAGATTTTGCAGATGGCAATGCTCGAACCCAGGCTTGCAATCCTTGACGAAACCGACTCGGGCCTGGACATAGACGCGCTTCGGGCAGTTGCCGAGGGCGTGAATGCGTTGCGCAGCCCGGATCGCGCGATCGTCCTTGTGACGCATTATCAGCGCCTGCTGGACTATGTAGAGCCTGATCATGTCCATGTCCTGTTCGACGGCCGCATCGTACGATCCGGCGACAAATCGCTGGCGATCGACCTGGAGGCGAAGGGCTATGAGTGGGTCCGGGAGGCCGCGAGCGGATGACGCAGGCAGCGCTGTCCATCGAAGCTCTCGAAGCCGCCGTGCGTCGAATCGCGGACGGCGGGATTACGCCCGCCCGGCGCGCCGCTCTGGAGCGACTGAAGCGAACCGGTCTGCCGACGACGCGTGACGAAGACTGGAAGTACACCGATCTTGCGCCGATCATCGACATCAGCAACCGCTGGTTTGCCGCAGCAGATCCAGCGGAGAATGCAGTCCCGACGATCGCAGATTCGCTCGCGAGCCGCATCGATGCCAGCTGGTTTGTCATTGCCAATGGCTCGGTTGCGCCTGACGCAGCCAAGAATGCGGAATTGGCAGGTATCAAACTGACGCAAATCGATGAAATCGCAGCACCGGCCCCGACCGGGGCGGCACTCTCGGACCTCAACGCGGTACTGCTTCAAAACGGCCTGCAGATTGCTGTTCCCGTCGATGCGCGATTGACGAAGCCACTCGGTTTTTTATGTATTGACGAAGCAACCGGGACTCCGGGGTTGTCCCAGGTGCGCATCGAACTGGACGTCGCGCCCGGTGCTGTTTGCGAAGTGCTCGAATATCATGTCTCCACAGGTGACGCGCCACATTTTTCCAATACCGTTATCGATCTGCGCCTTGGCGATGGTGCCCGTGCCGCATTTGTCCGGCTGCAAAATCGGGCCCACGGGCACATGCTGACTGCGCGGCTCCAAGTCGAGCAAAGCCGCGACAGCATTTTCGAACACGCGGCGTTCGATCTGGGTGGCAGCCTGACTCGCAGCGACTTGCACGTAAACCTGGCGGGACCGGGTGCATCGACCGAACTCAGCGGACTGTATCTTGCCGGGGCCCATCAACACATCGACAATCATATTCGTGTCGACCATCGGATTGGCCCCGCCGTATCGCGCCAGGAGTACCGGGGTATCTTGGCCGCAGATGCCCGCTGCGTTTGGAACGGCAAGGCGATCGTGCATGTCGGCGCCGATGGAACGGACGCCGAGCAGGCGAATCACAACCTGTTGTTGTCAACTGGCGCAGAAATCGATGCAAAACCCGAGCTCGAGATTTACGCCGATGAGGTGAAGTGCAGCCACGGCGCGACGGTCGGCGAACTTGACGAACAGGCGCTCTTCTATCTGCGAACGCGGGGCATCGAGCGCGACGATGCAACAAGGATCCTGACAAGAGCATTCGGCAACAGCATTATCAGTAAGCTTCCGATCGAGGCGCTGCGTGACATCATTACCGAGACCGTTGACGCGAGGCTCAGCGCATTGATCGAGGACGGCAATTAATGAGGCAATCACACACCACGCTTCGCGAGGCACGGCCGATCGAAACCTGTCGCGCCGATTTTCCAGCTTTGCAGCAGGAAGTGCATGGCCATCCGCTCGTGTACCTGGACAGCGCCGCATCCGCACAGGTTCCGGAGTCGGTCATTCAAGCGGTATCACAGTACCAGCAACACGACCATTCAAACGTGCATCGTGGCGTGCACACGCTCAGCGCACGCGCAACGGATGCGTACGAAGGTGCTCGCGACAGGCTGCAGGCATTTATCAACGCAGGCTCGCGGCGGGAAGTCGTATTCACAAGCGGTACCACAGAATCGGTCAACCTCGTCGCACAGAGCTATTGCAGGCCGCGCCTTGGACCCGGCGACCAGATTCTGATCTCTCATCTGGAACATCATTCCAACATCGTTCCGTGGCAACTCGTCTGCGAGCAAACGGGCGCCGAGCTCGTCGTTGCCCCTATCGATGAACGCGGTCAAATTGTATATGACGAATTCGATCGGCTGGCAGGAGAGCGCGTCAAATTCATTGCAGTCAACCATGTGTCGAACGCGCTGGGCACGATAAACCCCGTCAAAAAAATCACCGAACTCGCGAGGTCGCGGGAGATTCCGATACTCATCGACGGCGCCCAGGGCGTGCCGCATATGCCGATAGACGTGACGGACATCGGCTGCGATTTTTACGCCTTCTCCGGCCACAAGATGTTTGGGCCAACCGGCATCGGAGTACTGTATGGGCGGGAAACACTGCTGGATACGATGCCCCCTTATCAGGGCGGCGGGGACATGATCCTCGAAGTCTCCTTTGCTGGTACCACCTACAACGACCTGCCGTACAAATTCGAAGCCGGCACGCCGAACATTTCCGGTGTCGTCGGAATCGGTGCTGCCGTCGATTATCTCTCCCTGCTCGGCATGGATCGGGTTGCAGCCTACGAGCAGCAGTTGCTCGCATACCTGTCCGAAAAGCTCAGCACCGTTGCCGACGTGCGCCTCATCGGGACCGCAGACGATAAGGCGAGCGTTCAGTCATTTCTGCTGGATGATATTCACCCTCACGACATCGGCACCATCCTGGATCATCAGGGGATCGCGATCCGCACCGGTCACCATTGTGCAATGCCTGTCATGGACTACTTCGGCATTCCGGGTACCGCACGTGCATCGCTTGCGCTGTACAACACGCCGGCCGACATCGACAGCCTCGTCGCCGGTCTCGCCAAGGCCCGCAAAATATTTGCATGATGAACGCTCATCCGGACACGAGTGAAGACATTCGCGATCTTTATCGCGAACTGATACTTGATCATGCGAAGAGCCCGCGCAATTTCGGCAGGCTTGAAGATCCGACGCACACGGCGGAAGGCATCAACCCGCTCTGCGGCGATAAATTAAGGCTGTATCTGCAGGTCAGCGATGACCATATCGCGAAGGCCAGATTTGAGGGTTCGGGCTGTGCAATTTCGATGGCTTCGGCGTCGATGATGACGGACGTGGTACAAGGGCTTTCGAAGTCTCGCGCCCTCGCACACTTCGAGGCAGTTCGGGAACGTCTTACGGGGACTGACGGGGCGATCAATGACGCGTCGCTCGATCTGGGTAAGCTGCAAGCGCTGGAGGGCGTTCGGGATTATCCAATGCGCGTGAAATGCGCCACCCTGGCGTGGCACGCACTGGACTCGGCGCTGCGTGGTCAAATGACGCCGGTTTCGACGGAGTAATCGACGCGATGTTCGGCCATGCGAATGAACCGTTCACGCTGTCGCGTGACGTTCGCGCCATCATTATCCCGGCCGGCGAGGAGCTTTTGCTCCGCGAAGGCACGACCGGATTCATCACGCAGGCGCTGGGCGGCAGCTTCACGATCTATGTCGAGGGCAACCTGTTCCGGATCGCGGGCATCGATGCAGACGCCCTCGGCAAGGAGCCGGTTCCGCCGCCGGCCGTGCCCGAGAACGCGTCGGATGCCGATATCGAAGCGGTCGTATGGGAGCAGCTGAAGACCTGTTACGACCCCGAAATACCCATTAATATTGTCGACCTCGGGCTCGTGTACCGCTGCGACATCAAACCGCTCGGAAACGGCGAGCGCGCTGTCAGTGTCGACATGACGCTGACAGCGCCGGGCTGCGGCATGGGTGAC
>JBFHXQ010000088.1:0-9658 GCA_041598895.1 Woeseiaceae bacterium
GACTGGGCATGGGCACGAGCCTACGAACAGGCTGGACTTAGCTACTATCCCAAGCTGATTTCAGCCGTACCGTTTACACCGGCGTCCAGCCCGAGAATTCTGTTGCGCGATCGCAGCGACACCAAAGCCGCGCATGCCCTGCTCGATGCGGCCGTCGACCTGGCCAGCAAGTCGGGCTCGTCATCTTTGCACGTGCAGTTTCCGAGCGCTGCGGATACCGGCTATTTGACCGAGCGAGGCTTGAAGCTGCGCAAGGACTGCCAGTTTCACTGGCACAACGAAGGCTATGCGGATTTCGACGACTTCTTGGCTCGCTTCAGCGCATCGAAAAGGAAGAATGCACGTCGTGACCGCAGGCTAGTCGCCGATGCCGGCATCACGTTTCGACATTTGACGGGGCGCGAGTTGGACGCACGCCGATGGCGTATCGTTTACCGCCTGATCTGTCGCACGTTCATGCTCCGCGGCTCCGTACCGTACTACAATCTGGAATTCTTTCGCGAAGTCGGGCGCCGGCTTCCGGACAGCATTCGCGTCGTCCTCGCTGAACGACATGGGCAAAGCATCGCCGCGGCCGTTTTTTTCGAGAGCGCGTCGGTCTTGTATGGGCGTTACTGGGGATCTGACGGCGACTACAACGCACTGCATTTCGAAACCTGCTATTACCAGGGCATCGAGTACTGCATCGAGGCCGGTAAAAAAGTTTTCGAGCCGGGGACGCAGGGTGAGCATAAGATCAGCCGCGGATTCGTACCCGTAACGACTTATTCCGCGCACTGGCTCGCCCACCCGCAATTCTTTTCGGCAATTGGCGATTATCTCGATGAGGAGGGCCGCCATATCGACAAGTACATGCGCGCGGTTAAAGCTCACTCGCCGTATCGGCGCGATCGGCCGCGAACGTGACCACGAATCGCATCGCCTGGCTGAATTCGTCAGACCCGGATTCGAAATTTCCGGATGTCGAAAGCGCGTTGTCCGAACCGGACGGCCTGCTCGCGGCCGGTGGCGACCTCAGCATCGATCGCCTGCTCACCGCGTATCGGAACGGCATTTTTCCATGGTATCAGGAAGGCCAGCCGATTTTGTGGTGGTCGCCGGACCCCCGCTGCGTGCTTTACGTCGACAATCTTCATCTGTCACGACGGGATCGCCGCTACGCCCGCCGGTCGACGGCGGAACTCCGTTTCAATACGGCATTTGCGGATGCCATCGACGCCTGCGCTGCCGAGCGACGCTCGCTGCAGGGCACGTGGATTACCGCGGATATGCGGGCTGCATTCATACGGCTCCACGCGCTGGGCTGGGCGCATTCCGTCGAGACATGGGACAAAGGCGAATTAATTGGTGGCATCTACGGCCTCGGGATTGGCCGCGTATTCTTCGGTGAATCCATGTTTAGCGCGCGTCCGAACGCATCCAAGTTCGCCCTGCTCGGCCTCGCACGTCAACTCCGAGCCAAAGGTGGCGAACTCATCGATTGCCAGGTCGTATCACGGCACCTCCTCACCCTCGGCGCGACAACCTTGCCGCGCAGAGAATTCGTGGCCCTGCTTGCCTCAGCCTGCCGTCCGCCTTCGCGTCTTGAAATCGGGCCCGAAGACCCAATATCCGTGAGCAGTCTCGTTGCAATCAAATAGCGACCGAATTGCATTGAGACGCCCATTTCTGCACAATTCGCGAGCATTTTTAGGAGAGCAATAGTTGGCAAAAGAGGAAGCCATTCAGATGGAGGGCGTCGTCACCGAGACGCTGCCCAACACGACGTTCCGTGTGGAACTCGAAAACGGCCACGTCGTCACGGCGCATATTTCAGGGAAGATGCGCAAGAACTACATTCGAATATTGACCGGTGACAGCGTCACGGTAGAGCTGACCCCGTATGACCTGAGCAAAGGCCGCATCGTATATCGCGGTCGTTGAGCCCTGCCGCGGCGGCGGTCGCCGCCGCGACGACAACACACAACGATTCAGTCTTTCGGCAGGTGCGCCAGTTCCCGTCGAGTCGGTTCCGCGAGCAATTTAAGCGTGTCGTCCGGCCCGACAATGATGCGCACGTGCCCGCCGTCCGCGAGCTTACCGAACAAAAGTTCTTCAGCGAGGGGGCGCTTTATGTGCTCCTGGATAATGCGGGCCATAGGCCGCGCGCCCATCTTGGTGTCGTAGCCGCGCTCGGCAATCCATTCGCGCGCGGCATCATCAAGCTCAAGCGTTACAGCGTTCGTGCCGAGTTTCGCCTCCAGTTCGACAACGAGCTTGTCGACAACTCGCCTCACCGAGTCCGCATCGAGGGCGGCAAACTGAATGATGGCATCGAGCCGGTTGCGAAATTCCGGTGAAAACTGTTTTCGAATGACGGCCAATCCGTCGCTTGAATGATCCTGCTGCGTGAAACCGATCGAGGCTCGACTCATCTCCTGGGCACCGGCGTTCGTCGTCATCACCAACACTACGTTGCGGAAATCGGCCTTGCGACCATTATTGTCCGTCAGCGTACCGTGATCCATGACCTGCAGCAGTAGGTTAAATACGTCCGGATGGGCTTTTTCTATTTCGTCGAGCAATACAACCGCGTGCGGATTTTTGGTGACCGCTTCGGTCAGCAGCCCGCCCTGGTCGAAACCGACATAACCCGGCGGCGCGCCGATAAGTCGCGATGCCGTGTGTCGTTCCATGTACTCGGACATGTCGAAGCGTAAAAGCTCAACTCCCATGATCAATGCAAGCTGGCGCGTAACTTCGGTCTTGCCGACACCCGTCGGCCCGGCGAACAGGAACGAGCCAATCGGTTTGTCCTCGTCACGCAGGCCAGAGCGTGACATCTTGATCGCGGACGTCAGGGCACCAATGGCGGGGTCCTGACCAAAAATCGTGAGCTTGAGGTCTCGTTCGAGCGTACGTAGCACATCGCGATCCGATGCCGACACGCTCTTCGCGGGTATACGCGCCATCTTCGCGACGATGGACTCGACCATTTCGACCGTTACCACGTCCCCGCGTTCGGCCACCGGCTGCAAGCGGACATTCGCGCCAGCCTCATCGATGACGTCGATAGCCTTGTCGGGCAGACGCCGGTCGTTGATGTGCCGTGCCGATAGCTCGGCGGCGGCCTCCAGCGCGCCCGCCTCGTATCTGATCCCGTGATGCTCCTCGAACCGGGACTTCAGCCCGTGCAGGATCGCGATCGTCTCTTCGAGACTCGGCTCGGGCACGTCGATTTTCTGAAAACGGCGAGCAAGTGCGTGGTCCTTCTCGAAAATCCCGCGATATTCCGAGTAGGTGGTCGAGCCGATGCAGCGAATGTCGCCGTTCGCGAGCACGGGCTTGATCAGATTGCTCGCATCCATGACGCCTCCGGATGCTGCACCTGCGCCAATCACGGTGTGAATTTCATCGATAAACAGAATGGCGCCCGGATCTTTACGAATTTCGGCAATGACTCCTTTCAGCCGTTTTTCGAAGTCACCACGATATTTCGTTCCGGCGATCAAGGTGCCCATGTCCAAAGCGTAAATCGTCGCATCACGCAGCACGTCGGGGACGCGTTCCTCCGTAATCATCCGCGCAAGTCCTTCAGCAAGCGCTGTTTTTCCGACGCCTGCATCGCCAACGTAGAGAGGATTATTCTTGCGCCGACGGCACAGGATCTGCACAGTGCGCTCGATCTCGAGCTCGCGCCCTATCAGCGGATCGATCTTCCCATTGATTGCCAGCTGATTCAGATTCGTCGTGTACATTTCAAGCGGTGACGATTCCGCCTCGGCATCCGAATCGACGGATGCCTCCTGATCATCAGACGGCTGGTCACCCGGCAGCTGCGGCATGCCGTGAGAAATATAATTGACGACGTCAAGTCTCGTGATGTCCTGAAGACCGAGCAAGTAAACGGCCTGCGATTGCTTTTCGCTGAAGATTGCGACCAGCACATTGCTGCCAGTGACTTCCTTCTTGCCGCTTGACTGGACATGGAATACCGCACGCTGCAGGACCCGCTGAAAGCCGAGCGTCGGCTGCACGTCGCTGTCGTCTTCCTCCGCAAGAAGCGGCGTCTGCTCGTCAATAAACTCTGTCAGTTGCCTGCGCAGTTCCGGGACGTTCGTATTGCAGGCTTTCAGAATCTCGTGAACTTTGGGAATGTCGAGCACGGCAAGGAGCAGGTGCTCGACCGTCATGAATTCATGTCGCCGGTCGCGCGCCCGCTGAAACGCCTCGTTAAGACAAAACTCTAGTTCGCTGCTCAGCATGCTTCGTACGTCTCCAGAATCAGGATTCCTCCATCGTGCACAGCAGCGGGTGCTGATGCTGGCGCGCGATACCCATCACCTGCGCGACCTTGGTTTCGGCGATTTCGAACGTATACACACCGCAAACACCCTTTCCCTTCGTATGCACCTCCAACATGACCTGCGTCGCCCGAGTTCGTTCCATGCCGAATATCGATTCGAGAACGTCGACGACGAAATCCATTGGCGTAAAATCGTCGTTTATCAGCACGACGCGGTAAAGCGGCGGCTTCTTGATCTTTGGCCGCGCTTCCTCGACCGCGAGATCCGGGCCGTGCGTCGCGTCGTTGTCGGGTCGTTTGTCAGCCATGTTCCGGTTCAGGCGAATTCGGTGAACGAGCCACCGCTAAAGTGTCGATCGGTTCATCAGATTGACAGTATATATTGGCGCAGATTCACGATCTCCAAGCACGGTTCACGGATTTTCGACACGTTTTCCGGCCCGTGGAACGCCGCTTCCGCGCCTTTGTCTGAGAATCTGGCGCTATATCCTTGCCAAATATAGTTTTTTTTGCAAACTACGGGCTTGTTTGCAGACCGTGGGAACCCGTATCATCTTGGCGCTGCGTTTATTGGGTGTACGGCCTCCCCTTCAGTTCCCGGACCGGCCATGACTACGGAAGCCACTTGGTCAGATTTTGCGAGCCTCGACGGCGCGAAAACGCTTGTCGCGGCAAACCAGCTGTTGCCGAGATGGATCAGCCTGATGCTGGTCATCGTCATCGCGTGGCAACTCGCCAAGGTCCTGTGGGCGGTCGTACCAGGCCCGGACCCCGGCGATGTGATCGAGGCACCTCCGGAGGCGATACGCGCTGCGGCGGGCCGAACTGCCGCTGACGTGCGCTCGATCGCCGAAGCGCACATTTTCGGGAGGGCCGATCCGGAGCCTGCGGAGCAAGTCGCCCCGGTCGCGCGTGAGGATGAGAACCTGGCCGATACTCGGCTGACGAACCTGGCACTCAAAGGCACCATTGCTTCCGACCAACGCGATCTCTCCGCCGCGATCATCGCCGTCGGCGGAACCGAGGAAAAAGTTTTCGCGATTGGTGATCGGATCGCATCGAATGCGACACTGCACGCGGTGTATGTCGACAGGGTCGTGCTGAACGAAAACGGCGTGCTGACCAATCTCAAGCTGCCGAAAGACTTTCCTGCCGGAACCCGCACGGTTTCACGCCGCAGCACAACGACGACAAGCCGCGCTGCAGATAACGCCCGCAGTATTCAATCGGTCGTCGCCGGCAACGTTACAAAACTTGCCGACGTCATTCGACCAACACCTTACTTCGTCAACGGACAGCAACAAGGTTATCGCGTTTATCCGGGTCGTAATCGCGCCCAGTTTGCAGCCCTTGGGCTGCGTCCGGGTGACCTCATCAAGGACATCGATGGTCAGGCGCTCAATGATCCAACGCAGGCCATGCAGATTTTTCAGACGCTCGGCAATGCCGATCAGGTCTCGGTGACCGTGGAACGCAACGGACAACCTGAGGTCATCACTCTCAATACGAATCAACTCGACCTCGGGGGCGAGAACACGCAATGAATGGACTGTCTCGCAAGCCGCGGCGGACGCTGCACGTCTTTCTCACCCTCGCGGCCTGGCTTGCGCTGATGCCGTTTGTCGCAGCGCAACAGGCGACCATCACGCCGAACTACAAAGAGGCGGATATCCGCCAGATCGTCGAAGCGGTCGGCGAAGTCACGAAAAAGAATTTCATTATCGATCCCCGCGTCAATGCCAAAGTAACGATGCTCTCGTCGTCGCCAATGTCTCCCGAGGCGTTTTACGAGGCGTTCCTGTCCATCTTACAGGTCCACGGCTTCGTCGCTGTGACGAGCGGCGACATCATCAAGATCGTGCCCGACGCAACGGCTCGTCAGTATGCCGGCCCGATTGGCGCAGGCCGCGCTGCGGGCGGCGACGATATCGTCACCCAGGTGCTGCAGGTCGAAAACATCGGCGCGGCGCAGCTCGTGCCGATTCTGCGTCCGCTGATTCCGCAGTACGGTCACCTCGCCGCACATCCGGGCTCGAACATGCTCATCATCTCGGATCGCGCTGCAAACGTGTCGCGAATGGTCAACATCATTCGCCGAATCGACCAGTCGAGTGACGAGGACATCGAGGTTGTTCGGCTCGTGCACGCCTCTGCGGCCGAGATCGTGCGAATCATGACCTCACTGACTCAACAGCCGCGAGCCGATGGTGTTCCGGTAACAACCAGCCTCGTTGCCGACGCGCGGACCAACAGCGTCCTGATTGGGGGCGACAAGAGCGATCGCCTGCGATTGCGTGCGCTGATCGCACACCTGGACACGCCGCTCGAAGACGGTGGCGACACACAGGTTCGGTACCTGCGTTACGCCGACGCCGAGGAGCTGGCGACAAAACTGCAGCAGCATTTTACAGCGCAAACAACCGGAACAGGCGCTCAGGCAGCGGGCGCGGCAGGTCCGGCGGGCACGGTGAGCGTTTGGGCGGACACTCAGACGAATGCGATCATTGTCAACGCGCCGCCGAAAATGATGCGTTCGCTGATGCAGATCGTCGACAAGCTGGATATTCGCCGCGCACAGGTGCTCGTGGAAGCGATTATTGTCGAGGTCATCGCGGACAAGACGTCAGAGCTCGGCGTGACCTGGGCGGTCGAGGGCGACAGCGAGAGGACGCCGGTCGGCATCACCAATTTTCCTTCTTTCGGGCCGGGAGTCGTCCAGCTCGGCTCTGCCGCCGGCAGCGGCGGCACGGTCGACCCGACCGGCCTCATCGGCGAGGGCATCACCGTGGGCGTCGGGCGCATCAACGAAAACGGCCTGAGCTTCGCCGCTATTCTTCGTGCTCTGCAGGGTGATGCCGATACGAACATCATCTCGACACCGTCGGTCGTGACGACCGATAACGAAGAGGCCAGCCTAAACGTCGGACAGGAGGTGCCCTTCGTTACCGGGTCGTTCACGAATACCGGCACGACCACAGGAGGCAGCGTCAATCCGTTTCAGACCATTCAGCGCGAGCAGATTGGCGTGAAGCTGTCGATTACGCCGCAAATCAACGAAGGAAACTCAATGCTCCTGAATATCTCCCAGGAAATATCGAGTATCGCTCAGTCGGCGGCCGGCGCGGTCGACCTGATCACCAATGAGCGCACGATCGAAACGACGGTCATCGTGGACGACGGCGAAATCCTCGTCCTCGGCGGACTGCTCGAAGATACGCTTCGCGAGAGCGATCAACGCGTACCCGTGCTTGGACGAATTCCACTGCTGGGTAATCTCTTCCGCAGCCGCAAGACCGACAAGATCAAGACGAATCTGCTGATATTCATCCGAACGAAGATTCTGCGCGACTCGACGCAAACGGCCACCGAAACCAATGCGAAGTACAACTACATTCGCGACATCCTGAAAGGCGAGGCGGGACGCGGCGTGGCACTAATGCCTGGCGAGGACCGTCTCGAGCTGCCACCGATCGAGTCCTATCAGCGGGATGATCCGCCCGAGCGGATTCAAGCCGAGTAGGCTCGTATGGCAACGCAAGCCGAGAACGTATTGGAGGCAACCGCAGACCGCCACGAAGCGGAGGCACTGCCGGTGGAAGCGCGAGCGCTGCCGTTTTCCTTCGCTAAACGCCACGGTGTTCTGATCCGTGAGATTACCGAGCAGGGAGCTGACGCGGTGTATCGTCCCGGCACGTCGCCGCTGAGCCTCGCCGAGGCGCGACGCTTTGTCGGCGTACCGCTGAAGTTGACCAGGGTCAGCAGCGACATTTTCGACTCCCTGCTGCAGGAGTCTTATGAGCAGGGCAGTCATAAGGCGATGCAGATGGTCGACGGCCTGAACGAGGACATCGATCTAACGCAGGTTGCTCAGGAGCTGCAGGAGCCGTCCGATCTCCTCGAGAGCGACGACGACGCCCCGATCATTCGCTTCATCAACGCGGTATTGACAGAGGCCGTCAAGGACAATGCCTCCGACGTGCACATCGAACCGTACGAAAACCGGCTTGGCGTACGCTTTCGCGTAGACGGCGTCCTGCGAGAAGTCTTGCAGACGCGCCGCGCTCTGGCACCGCTCGTCGTATCGCGCATCAAGGTCATGTCCAAACTCGACATCGCCGAAAAGCGTCTGCCGCAAGACGGCCGAATTTCGCTTCGCATCGCTGGCCGCGCGGTCGATGTGCGCGTGTCGACGATGCCGTCCGGACATGGGGAACGCGTCGTGCTCCGGCTGCTCGACAAACAGGCAGGCCGCCTCGACCTCACATCGCTGGGAATGGATCCACGCTCCCTCGCTACGATGGATGAACTGATTCACAAACCGCACGGCATCATTCTTGTCACCGGTCCCACAGGATCAGGAAAGACGACGACGTTATATGCAGCGCTCGAGCGCATCAATGACAACAGTCGAAACATCATGACCGTCGAAGACCCGATTGAATATTTCATCGACGGCATCGGGCAGACGCAGGTCAACACGAAAGTCGAAATGACATTTGCCCGAGGCCTGCGAGCAATTCTGCGTCAGGATCCGGACGTCGTTATGGTCGGCGAAATACGCGATCTCGAAACAGCGGAAATTGCGGTGCAGGCCAGCCTCACAGGCCACCTGGTATTGTCCACACTGCACACGAACACCGCTGCCGGCGCCGTCACGCGACTGCGCGACATGGGCGTCGAGCCGTTTTTGCTGTCCTCGAGCCTGATCGGCGTTCTCGCTCAGCGCCTCGTGCGCGTTCTCGACGACACGACAAAAGTTTCATACAGCGCGAGCGACTACGAATGTCGTTTACTCGACGTCGACCCGGCCAATCCTCCCATCCTGTATCGGCCTGGCGAAGGCGCTAACGGTGGCTTTCAGGGCCGAACCGGAATTTACGAGCTGATCGCTGTCGACGATACCATGCGCACGATGATTCACGACGGCGTCAGCGAGCAGGATCTGGAACGCTACGCGCGCACATTGAGTCCGAGCATTCGTGCGGACGGCCGGCGGCGAGTCCTTGAAGGCAGTACAACGCTGGAAGAGCTCCTGCGCGTAACGCGCGAAGACTGACACGCTCAATGGGTGCCTTCGAATACGTCGCGCTGGATTCGGTCGGCAAAGAATCCAAGGGCGTCATCGAAGGCGATACGCCCAGGCACGTTCGGCAAATATTGCGCGAGCGCCAGCTTTTACCAGTCAAGGTTTCGGAAGTTGCGCAAAAAGAAGCGCGCCGCCAGACCGGCTTATCGTTTCGACGCGGTGTTTCCGCGGGCGATCTCGCCCTGATCACTCGGCAGCTCGCATCGCTATCGCAGTCGGGCCTGCCGCTCGAGGAGGCCCTCCTCGCGGTGAGTCAGCAAAACGACCAGCCCCGCCTCAAGAGCATA